>JAYKGU010000194.1:0-3112 GCA_035285585.1 Synechococcales cyanobacterium | reverse complement strand
CGGACATGGGGACGTAGCCGACGGAGCCAACCAGCTCTTTGTTAGCAGGATCGATGTAGAAGTCGATGAACGCCTGAAGCGCCGGGTTTTCTTCAGCTGCCTGCTTGTTGACGTAGATGAACAGGGGACGAGAGAGCGGAGTATAAGTGCCATTGAGCACGTTTTCTTCGCTGGGTTCGACGCAGCCGCTGCCGCTGTCAATGGCCACAGACTTGATCTGGCCCTGGTTTTCCAGGTAGTAGGCGTAGCCAAAGTAACCGAGGGCGTTAACGTCGCCAGCGACACCCTGAACGAGGACGTTGTCGTCTTCGCTGGCCGTGAAGTCACCGCGGCTGGCTCCCTCTTCGCCGTTGACTTCATCGGTGAAGTAGTCAAAGGTGCCGGAGTCAGTTCCAGGACCAAAGAGGTCAAGCGGAGCATCGGGGAAGCTGGGGTCAACCTGATTCCAGTTGGAGACGGTGCCCTGGGCTTCAGGTGCCCACATGGTGTTGAGTTGCTCGATGGTCAAGCACTCAGCCCAGTCGTTCTCAGGGTTGACAACGACGGTGAGAGCATCGGTGGCAACGGGAACTTCAATCATTTCGATGCCGTTAGCCTGGCAGTTTTCGATTTCTTCGGGCTTGACGGGGCGAGAGGCGTTGGAGATTTGAGTTTCACCGGCGCAGAACTTCTCGAAACCACCGCCGGTACCGGATGCACCCACGGTAACCTGAACATCGGGGTTAGCTCTCTGAAACTCTTCTGCCATTGCCTCAGCAATGGGGAAAACCGTGCTGGAGCCGTCGATGGCAATGCTGCCACTGACACCGCCCTCGGCGGGAGCTTCTGCTTCAGCACCGGTGTCGGTGGTTGCAGCAGGATCGGTACCACCCCCTGTGCAAGCGGCCAGACCACCGACCAATACAGCGAGGGAAATTGTGGACGCTAAGCGGACAATGCGTTTCTGGAATGTCATTTTACACACTCTCTTTGGGCATAGTTTGGCTATTCCAGATGGAGGATATACTTTGAACGTAAAGCCGAGGTTAAGAAGAGGGCAAGCTCTGCCAGGTTTTCGGTGCTTTTTAAAAAGACTTAAGGATTTCGGTATCAAATTACGCAATTCTGCCCTGATTTCGATAGGAAATCAGCGCGAGTCCCCTCATTGGACGGCAGGATTACAATGGTGAGTGGAGAGTAAACCGCTGTTGAATTGAGAGGCTGAGGCGATCGCCCTATGCATTACGTAGTTTACGATGGCACCTGCAACCTGTGTGTCAACTTCGTGAAAATACTGGAGGATTTGGATCGGGGGCAGCGATTTCGCTATGTGCCGATGCAGGAGACCGATACCCTGGCCATGCTTCAGGTTGAGCCTCAAGCCTGTGAGATGGGCATGATTTTGATTGATGGCGATCGCCCTGAGCGACGGTGGCAAGGGAGCGATGCCGCTGAAGAAATTGGGCGATTGCTGCCAGCAGGGCAGGGGGTGGTGGATGCCTACCGGGCGTTGCCAGGGCTGAAGTGGCTGGGCGATCGCCTGTATGCCCAGGTGCGGGATCATCGATATGCGCTGTTTGGCCAACGGGCTAGCCTATATCAATCGGCCCACCCAGTTTGTACTTATGGGAATTGTCCGCCGGGGCAGCCCTCAGTGGGCAAAGCAAAAGCAAACCCGGATTTAGCCTAAGGTGAGAACCATGGCTTCACGGGCCATCTGAACATTTGGATAAATTGCCTGTAGCTCAGCTTCCATGGCCTCTAAAAAATCGTCTTCATGGCCAGGGGCGTGGTGGAACATGACTATTTGTTTGGCGGTTGTGCCGATAGTGGCATCGAGGCTGGCTTTCCAGGTTTGGGGATCGCGAGCCAGTTCTGAGGCTTTGGGGTCGTAGTAGGCGTGATCGGCGTAAACTGTGTCGAAGATCAGCAAATCGGCCTGATGGGCCAGGTAGAGCAGCCCCTCGTTAAGGGCTGTGGGTTGATGCTCGGTGTCGGTGGCGTAGACAACAGAGTACCCGTTGCAACTGACCCGATAGCCCAAGGCTCCGCTGGAGCGGCTGAGGGAGATGGTTTCGACGACCACATCATCAATGTGAATAATGGAGCCGGGAGCGATGTTGTGGAAATGCATCTCGGCCTTCATCATTTGCAGGGGCACCGGAAAGTTGGGGCGGAGCATCTGGTCGGTTAATCGCTGCTTGATGGATGCGCCGTTTAGCCCCGTAGCCCCGTAGATATGGAAGCAATTTTTCTCGATAAAAGCAGGAATAAAGAAGGGGAAACCCTGAATTCGATCCCAGTGGGTATGGGTGAAGAACAGATGTCCCTCGACGGGTAAATCTTTTAGGAGGTTTTTGCCAAGGATGCGTAACCCCGTGCCGCCGTCAAAAATGAGCCGTTTACCTGCTACGAGGACTTCAACGCAGGCTGTATTGCCGCCATACCGGACTGTGTTGGCACCAGGGGTGGGGATGCTGCCACGAACGCCCCAAAATTTCACTACGAATAGATGAGATCCATCGTCGTGGCGCTGCGTATTGCTCGCCTGGGATGGAAAGCTCATTCCTGAAGTCTCAAAACCTGACATGTGAAGGTTAGCTATCCTTACGGGAAAACTGGAAACAAGGAAACCCCTGAAACTGAACGGTTAGATCCGAGTTTAGGCTCATGGGGGTTGGCTGAGCAGATTGGCTGAGCGGGAACACAGGATGGCGGACAGGACTCAATGGAATTGGGGCAGGTGGGTTTTAAACTAGTCTTCCCAAAATTATTGAGTTAAATAGCGATCGCTCCCATTTTTCAGGGAAGTTGAGACCGTTTAGGACCTCGATGCTAGTGGTATATGCTTAGATAAAGCATATAGGTTTTGTAATCTCTGGAGTGATTTACCGATCTATCTTGCCACTAAGGGTCGGATATTTCAGTTTCATCTCTCACTTATCTTCACATCATGCCCTATCTCTTTCCGTATTTTTCTGGACTGGGATGGCTTAGTCAGGGTTATTAATCGGAATTTTATATCGAAATACCTTGATAAAAAAGCAAAAATGTGCAGCTCGATTACGAACTGCACGGGGTTCATTGACCTAAATCTGGAAGTAACTAGAACTGCATTGAAAAACGAAGGTTA
>JAYKGU010000193.1:0-6349 GCA_035285585.1 Synechococcales cyanobacterium | reverse complement strand
CTGTCCCGGAGTTGACGACTATGTCGCTGCGATCGCCCAAATCCCAAACTCGGTCATCCCAGCCCATTCCTGCATCTACTTTGACGGCATGGCACACCTTCACACCGGAGGAGGCGATCGCCCAGATCCAGAGCGATCGCACGGCTGGACTCTCCCAGCAGCAGGCCACCGAGCGGTTTGAAAAGTTTGGCCCCAACGAACTGGAGGAAACTGCGGGACGGGGCACCTGGGAAATCGTGCTGGATCAGTTCAAAAACATCATGCTGATCATGCTGATTGTGGTGGCCATCGTCTCGGCGGTGCTGGATATTCTCAGCCGCACATTTCCCAAGGATGCGATCGCCATTTTTGCCATTGTCGTCCTCAACGGCGTGCTGGGCTACCTCCAGGAAAGCCGCGCCGAAAAAGCCCTGGCCGCCCTCAAGCGCATGGCCTCCCCCCGCATCCGCACCATTCGCGACGGACGGGAACAGGAGGTATCCGCCAAGGATCTGGTGCCCGGCGATCTGATGCTGCTGGAGGCTGGGGGGCAGGTGGCGGCAGATGGGCTGCTGCTGGACGCCTCCAACCTCCAGGTGCGGGAATCGGCCCTCACCGGGGAAGCGGAGGCGGTGAACAAGCGGGCAGGATTGGTTTTGCCGGAGGATGCGGCGTTGGGCGATCGCCTCAACCGCGTCTTCCAGGGCACCGAAGTAATCCAGGGACGGGCCACGGTGCTGGTCACCGACACGGGCATGCAGACGGAGCTGGGCCGCATTGCCTCCCTGCTGCAAAACGTGGAGTCAGAACCGACGCCCCTCCAGCAGCGCATGGCCCAGCTGGGCAACGTCCTGGTGTCCGGAGCCATGATCCTGGTGGGCCTGGTCGTCGTGGGGGGACTGCTGCGCACCGGGGACTTGAGTCTATTTGATGATTTATTAGAAGTCTCCCTCAGCATGGCGGTGGCGGTGGTGCCGGAGGGCCTGCCTGCCGTAATTACGGTGACCCTGGCCCTGGGCACCCAGCGCATGGTGCGCCGCCAGGCCCTGATCCGCAAGCTCCCCGCTGTGGAAACCCTGGGGTCGGTCACCACCATTTGCTCGGACAAAACCGGAACCCTCACCCAAAACAAAATGGTGGTGCAGGAAGTCCACACCGGGGAAAAATCCTTTCAGGTCACGGGTGACGGCTACAGTCCCGTGGGCGACTTTCATCTCAAGGATGAGTCCACCACCGCCCAAACCCATCCTGACCTGATGAACCTTTTATTGGCCTGTGCCCTCTGCAACGACGCCACCCTCCAGCACGAAGGCAGCTTGTGGACCATCCTGGGCGACCCCACCGAAGGCGCACTCCTCACCCTGGCGGGCAAAGGCGGCCTGGACAAAGCCACCCTTACCGACGCCTACCCCCGCGTGGGAGAAATCCCCTTCTCCTCTGAGCGCAAACGCATGAGCGTCCTCTGCACCCCCCACCCAACTACCCAATCCCCCAACCACCCAACCGCCCCCCACCTCCTCCTCACCAAAGGCTCCCCCGAACTGGTGCTGGAACGCTGCACCCACTTCCAGTTGGACGATGCCTGTGAGCCTTTGACGCAGGAATGGCGCGATCGCATCCTTCAGCAAAATAACCAGATGGCCCAGCGGGGCCTGCGCGTCCTGGGATTGGCCATGCGGAACCTGGAGCAGCCACCCCCGGAGGAACAGTTGGAAGCCGCTGAGCAGCAGCTCACCTGGCTGGGACTGGTGGGTATGCTGGATGCGCCCCGTCCAGAAGTGCGGGCGGCGGTGGCGGAATGTCGGCAAGCGGGCATTCGTCCGGTGATGATTACGGGAGATCACCCGTTGACGGCCAGGGCGATCGCCCAGGATCTCGGTATTGCCAGCCAGGAGGACGACTTTCTCACCGGTCAGGAACTGGAGCGACTCACCCCCGAAGCGCTGGAGGAAAAAGTCCCCCACATCAGCGTCTACGCCCGAGTCGCCCCCGAACACAAGCTGCGCATCGTGCAGGCCCTCCAGCACCGGGGCGAATTTGTTGCCATGACGGGAGACGGGGTGAACGACGCCCCCGCCCTCAAGCAGGCCGACATTGGCATCGCCATGGGCATCACCGGCACCGACGTCAGCAAGGAAGCCAGCGACATGGTGCTCCTGGACGACAACTTTGCCACCATCGTCGCCGCCACCGAAGAAGGTCGCGTGGTTTACGACAACATTCGCCGCTTCATCAAATACATTCTGGGCAGCAATATTGGAGAAGTATTAACCATCGCCGCCGCGCCGCTGATCGGCCTGGGTGGCGTGCCCCTTTCGCCGCTGCAAATCCTCTGGATGAACCTGGTCACGGACGGTCTGCCTGCTTTGGCCCTGGCGATGGAACCCGCCGAACCCGACGTGATGCAGCGTCCCCCTTACAATCCCCGCGAAAGTATCTTTGCCCGAGGCATGGGGTCGTACATGATTCGCGTGGGGCTGGTGCTGGCCATCCTCACCATTGCCCTGATGGTGTGGGCCTACAACTATACCCATGCCGCTGGCTATCCCGGCAGTCCCGACACCTGGAAGACGATGGTGTTTACCACCCTTTGTCTGGCCCAGATGGGACACGCGATGGCGGTGCGATCGGACACCCAGCTCACCTATCAGCTCAACCCCTTTTCCAATCCCTATGTGCTGGGTTCGGTGGTGCTGACTACGGTGCTGCAACTCCTGCTGATCTATGTGCCGGTCTTGCGAAATTTCTTTGGACTCCACCCCCTGAGTCTGGTGGAACTGGCGATTTGCTTTGGCTTCAGCGCTCTCATGTTTATCTGGATTGAAGCCGAAAAGCTGTTTATCCGCACCGTTCTGCACCGTCGTTACAAGTAGCATCCTGAGGGAGTCTCACCGCTATGGAAAACTTTCCCGCCTGGGTTGCTGCCAACCCGATCGCTTCGTTTACAATTCTGCTGTTTGCCAGTTTGACCATTCCGCCTCTGGTGGAGCGGCTGAAGCTCCCTGGATTGGTGGGACTTTTACTCGCGGGGGTGGTGCTGGGACCGTTTGGCCTCAAGCTGCTCAACCCCGACAGTGAAACCATTAAACTCCTTTCCGACATCGGCAAAATTTACCTGATGTTTGTGGCCGGTCTGGAAATCGATATGCAGGCGTTCCGGCGCACCCGCAACCGTTCCCTCAGCTTTGGGCTGGCCACCTTTCTGGTGCCTTTGATCACGGGAACTGCATTAGGACACGCTTTCGGCTTCGGCTGGAATGCGTCCATCCTGATTGGCTCCCTGTTTGCCTCCCATACCCTACTGGCCTATCCCCTGGTGCAGCGGTTGGGGGTGGTGCGCAACGAAGCGGTGACGGTAACGGTGGGGGCGACTATCTTTACCGACATTGGCGCACTCCTGGTGCTGGCGGTGTGTGTGTCTATCCATCAGGGAAATTTTTCCTGGTTTAGCCTGCCGATTCAATTGGGATCCCTGGCCATCTATTCCGCTGCCGTGCTGTTTGGGCTGGATTGGCTGGGGAAGGAATACTTCCGCCGCACGGGGAACGAGGAGGGCAACCAGTTCCTCTTTATCCTGCTGGCGCTGTTTCTGGCGTCCGTAGGTGCCCAGGTGATTCACATTGAGAATATCGTGGGCGCATTCCTGGCGGGGTTGGCGGTCAATGATGTCCTGGGGCGGGGAGCGGTCAAGGAAAAGGTGGAGTTTGTCGGGGGCGTCCTGTTTATCCCCTTCTTTTTTGTGGCGATGGGCTTGCTGATTGACCTGCCCACCTTTGTGCAAACGCTGCAAAGTGACCTGCTCCTGGTGGTCGCCGTCGTGGGTGGCCTGGTGGGCAGCAAGTTCCTGGCGGCCTTTATGGTGAAAGGACTGCATGGCTATAGCTGGGTGGAGGCTTTGACCATGGGATCCCTGTCCCTACCCCAGGTGGCGGCGACGCTGGCGGCAACGCTGGTGGGCTTTCAGGTTGGGCTACTCACCGAAGCCATCTTCAACAGCGTCATTGTGCTGATGCTCGTCACCTCGGTGCTGGGGCCAGTGCTCACTCAGCGGTTTGCCAGTCAGTTGCCCCTGCCAGAGATTGAGGCGGAATCCAGTTCCCCAGCCCATTCCCATGCTTCAAATGCCTATCCCTCGGCCCATGCAGAGCAGTCGATGACGGTGGTGGTGCCTGTTTACAATCCCGCTACGGAACCCCATCTGATTGAAATGGCGGCGCTGCTGGTCAAACACCAGGGGGGGACGGTGATGCCGTTGGCGATCGCCCACACCGCCACCTCCCTCAACGATCCTGAATTTGCTAAAACGCTTTTCCAAAGCCGTTCGGTTCTCACCCAAGCGGTTGATAGTAGTACGAAGTGGGGCGTTGCCACCCGTCCTATCCTGCGAATTGACCATGACATCGCCCTGGGCATCAGCTATGCCGCCAGGGAGAAAGAGGCCAATATTGTGCTGATGGGATACGGCGATATCACCACCCTGCAAGCTCGTTTATTGGGCAACGTCATTGATCAGGTGATGCGGGCTAGTTCCTGTCCAGTCGCGGTGATGCGGCTATTGGCGTCTCCTCAATCGTTGACCCGCATTCTGGTTCCTGTCTGGGATGGCTTGCCCCATACCCGGAAATTGATTGCCTTTGCTCAGTCCTTGGCCACAGCCACCCATGGTACGGTAACAGTGCTGTGCCTTTTTCCCCCATCTACCTCTCCACTCCGGCAGGAGGAGTTTCGTCAGCAGTTGACGCAGCAAGTTCACGCGGATATGGTTGATCAGAAGAGTCAAGGCCCTACTGCCCTGGTGAAGGTCAAGGCGATCGCCAACACCGATGCCACAACAGTGATCCTGCGAACCGCGCAGCACTTTGATCTGATTGTGTTAGACACCATGGATGTCCACCCAGGGAGGGGCTTTATCGCAGACGATTGGGCCACATCTATCATTCAAAAGCTGGATCGGTCGATGGTATTGTTTTCGGCTGCCAGTGAATGAAGGGATTTTGGATTTTATTTGAGCGTAACAATTAAAGTATGCACCTGCGCTTTTCCCGTGATTTGATGGCGTTGCTTGAAAAATTGGCGGAACAGCCCCTCACCCTGGCCGACATTCTCTCTGAAACGGCGGAGCGGGGCTTTTGCCTGGTGATTGGTTTGCTGGTCCTACCCTTTTTGTTTCCCATGCCGCCTGGCTTTACCACTATTTTGGGGTCGGCCTGTCTGCTGCTTTCTTTACAGATGGCATTGGGGCGGCAGGTTCCCTGGCTCCCTCAGCGCATTGCTCGATTTCAATTTCCCAAGGCATTCGTTTTGCAGCTTTTGAAGAATCTGCGGCGGCTCACTGGACTGTTAGAAAAAATTGCCAGACCACGCTGGTTACGGTTTGCCCAAAGTTCTCACGTTTGGCAGGTCAACGGGGTTTGTATTACCTGGCTAACCCTGCTGCTGATGACGCCTGTTCCGTTCACCAATCCCATTCCAACGGTCGGTATTTTGGTGCTGGCGATCGCCACCCTGGAAACCGATGGCCTGCTAATGGCTGTTGGCTACTTCCTGGTGGGGTTAAATACGGCTCTTTTTGGATCGGTTGGGTATTTGATGTGGCGATCGCCCGATATCATCAGAAACCTGTTGAATTAGGCTGGGTTTCAGCAATTTGCTCGGCGATTTTTCTTGTATAAATCTTTGCCCCCGACTCGATTAAATGGTCAACGTTTTCCATTTGATTGGCTTCAAAGGTGATGGGATCATCCATGAGCACATGGAGGCGATCGCTCGAATTAGCAAACCGCTCCAACTCTCGTTTTACCCGACGAAAATAGCGGCGAAACTTGGGCTGTTCATAAAGACCCTGGTACAGCGGACTGGCCACAAAATAGACATTAAATTCGTACTCTTCCGCAAGGCTACGAATGACTTCCAGCGACTCTTGATTAATTTCTGAGATTGCAAAGGGTTCATCGCCAATTTCATCCAAATGGTCTTCAACATCTTCCGCGATATCGAGTAGCTCGGCACCCTGTTTAGGCGTAAAGCCGCTCGGTGTTACGGTAAATTCTCGTCCTTCCTTGAAGGTTTTCACGGGTTCCCTTAAAAAGCCAGCAATGGTTTCATTAGAGGTATGCAAACGCAAATAGCGAAAAGAGAACCATTGGAGCTGATGGCCCAAGTTAAGTTCTAAACGGGGATTAAAGGATTGCCAGGTTCTTTTAGATAGTGGCATCCTGGAAAGATGGGCCAGGGTTTCATCTTCAATGTCCCGTTCCCATAAATCATAAACGTGGATAATGATTACATTTTTAGGCGGCCCCACCTGTTGAATATGCTGTTCCAGCATCCAGGCATTATTAAAAACCAGCAGCGGGCCAAATATGCACAG
>JAYKGU010000192.1:0-13616 GCA_035285585.1 Synechococcales cyanobacterium | reverse complement strand
TGTGCTTGAGCACTTAGGAGATTTGCAGGGAAAAAATTACCTTCGGTTAAACCCTTGGTCAGGGCAAATGGCCATTTGCCCCTACGTCGTCCGGTAGGATCATTATCAAAAATCTCTTTACCACCAGCGCAGGGCTAAATAGCCCCGATCAGTCGCTCCGTCCCGCTCCTGCTCAGTCAGCCACTCCACAGGCTTGTAGGTGCCAAAGACGTGATCCCACCAATCTACGGCCAGACCAAAATTGTGGTGCCACATATTGTACTTGTGGTGGACGTAGTGAACCGGCATCTTCATCCAGAAACAGCGGGTGGGGTTTTCGTGCTGGAGCTGATGGGCATAGGCGGAGAAAGCGGCATAGGCGATCGCCCCAGCAACCCAGCCCATACCAGCCTCAATAGAAAAGAAAAAGGGGATCAGCATCGCCACAAAGCTGCCCTTTACGTAATCTAAGAATTCCCACAGCACCCCCTGCCCCTCATTGCGGCGGTGGTGGTCACGGTGGCGCTGGCCAACGCGGGGGGAGGCATGCATCAGGCGGTGCATCCAATATTCCACCAGACTGGCGAAAATAAAGGCTCTGACAAAGAAAAGAGCGGCAAGCATTAGTGAAACTCCGTCACACCAGGATAGTTTTAAGTCGTTCAACAAAATTACTGCTTGGGAACGCACCCCCAAGAAACTGTCGTCAAAATTGCTCAAGCACTTGGAACTGTTGTTACAGAACTAAGGAGATTTCCAGGAAAAAATTTACCCTCGGTTGAACCTTTGGTAAGGGCAAATGGCCATTTGCCCTACGTCATCCGGTAGGATCATTCTCAAAAATCTCCTAAGCACTCTTCAGGAGGGCGCTTCAGGACTGGAAGAACTGATAGGCGTAGTAGGTAGCCATTGGGATGATCGTTGCGGCAATCAAGAAACCCACCACCAGAACGGTAGCGCTTCCCTGGTCCGTTTCTTCGGCATCGGCAAAAGTACCTTCCGCCTGAATCGTGGATTCGACCACGGGTGGGCCAGGGTCGGGCTGGCCCGACAGGACGGTTGCGAGGCGATCGCCCGCATCTAGAAACGCCTGGTTGTACTTATCGCCCTGTCGTAGCGGCACCAGCACCGTTTCCTGGGCCACGCTGGTAGCGGTGGCGTCAGGCAGGACAGTCTTGACCCCGTCACCGGTGCGAATGGCCACATTGTTGGTGACGCTGTCCAGCACCATCAGAACCTGATTGGCCTGCTCCTCGGCGGTGGGAAACCATTTGTCGAATAGCTTTGCGGTGAAGGTTTCAATGGTTTCACCGTAGTCGAGGCGATGGATGGTGACAAAGCGCACCTGATTCCCCGTTTCGCTGGCCAACTGGCTAAACTCGCGGCTGAGCTGACCTTCATTAACACGACTAATAATGTCGGCCTGATCCAGCACCCACACGCTATCGTCGGGCGCAAGCGGCGGCATGTCGTAAATCCCTGTAGCCTGGGCCGGAAGTACCCAGAGGGTAGCCATCAGAAGCAGACCACTGATCAGAACGGCGATCGCGACTACGGCTGATTTAACAGGGTGCATCAGGGCTGCCACACCTGCCTGTAAGCTGCTAAAAAGTCCCATTTTCGAACCACCCACTTCTCCTACTGTCCCGTATTATAGAGCGATCGCCCCCGCCCTTCACGGCGAATGTGCCAGGACAGCGACGCAATGGCGTTGACCACCGCCTGGGCCGCCCCCGTGAGGAAGACGGGATCCAGAGTATCGGGGCGATCGTTCGGCTGGTGATAGTGGGGGTTGCGGAAGTTAGCCGTATCCGTCACCATGACCGCACCCAGGCGGCGTTCCCAGAAGGGGACATGGTCGCTGCGCAGCAAATCCGCCGCCAGTGGCCCCAGGGTGGGCACCTTGAGGGTAAAGATGGGCAGACTCAGCGGGTCTTCTGAGGAGGCATTGGCGAGAAAGGCATCCACCAGAGCGGGATGGGCCATATCTCCCACCACCGCCAGGAAGTCTCCCCGGTCAGAGGGCTGGGCAATGGGCAACCCTTCGGGAAAACTCTGACAGCCTGGCTCCGTACAGGAAAAGCCCATCATTTCCAAGATCACCGCCCCTGCCAGATCCTCAAGGGGGCCGAGCGCCGCCACAAATGCTCGACTACCCACCAACCCTACCTCCTCCAGGTCAAAGAAGACCAGCCGCAGGGGCAGAGTTATGGGCAGGGTCGCAAAGCGACGGGCCACTTCCAGGGCCACTGCAACGCCGCTGGCATTGTCGTCGGCACCGGGCGATCGCCCCACCGTGTCGTAGTGGGCACCCACCAGCAAGGCCGTTCCATCGCTAGCGCCCTGTCGGCTTATATCCTGGGGGCGGCCAGCAATGAGATTGATTCCCTGGAAGCTGCCGTCTTCAGCGATGATGGACTGACGCACCACCTCCCACCCTGCGGCGGTAAGGGCTTGGGTGATGTATTCGCGGGCCTGCTCGCGCCCCCCAGCGGTGTGGCGTTCAAAGGCCAGGGCGGTGACATCGGCCAGGAGGCGATCGCCCTCAACTGTTAACAGGGGCTGCTCGGTGGCAGGAATCGGTCGGGGCACCAGGCCCGACGGCAGAGGGACTAACTGCCCCAGAATGGGCAGGCCAGCCAGGGTGGGACGCAGATCCATCCCGCCGATGAGAGCAAGGCCTATGGACAAAACCACACCCAGGAGGGCGATCGCGCTCCATCGTTTCCAAGTCCTCATGGGAAATACTTTTTCGCTCTGGTAGAAAGTATGGGTGAAAACACCGGAGATCAGGCATCGGGGGGCTGTTGGGCACTGCTCATCTCTTCCCAAGCTGCGCTACTGGTCGCTGGGGCGTTGCCGGTATGGCTAGCTGGGGTGGATCGGGGGGCGCTGGGGGAAAGCTTGAACCGTTCAGATAGCGCCTTGAAGGACTGCCCAATCTGCTGGCGCAGCCGCCAGCGGCGAAAAGCCCGGTCGTAATCATCCCCTTCGGTTTGGAACGTGCGCCAGGTTTGCAGCGACAGCACCAGCCCCCACCCCAGCAGCACATAGGTTGACCAGTTGAGGGAGTGGGCAATGAGCAGGTTAGAGACGACCAGAAAAGAGTTGATAATAGCAAATTTGGCGATACTGTGGTGCAACTGCTGGCGGCGGTAGCGCTCAAACTCCTGGCGATCGTGCCGTTCCTCTTGCTGGGCCTGCCATTCTTCCTCTGCTGCCAGCAGATTGGCGGGAGAAATGCCCAAATCCTGGGCGATGTCGATCAGTTGCGATCGCGTCAGGTCGCCCGCCTGCCCCTGGCGCATGAGGGCCAGCCGCAGAATTTGTTGAACTGCATCTTCGTCGTAGGTCTGTGCCATTCTGCTTAGTTCTCCCGAAGGCAGACAAACAACCGGACGGTTAGGGCTTTGTCAATGAATCGTTACATAAATCCCTGAACAGCCAGATGGCTTCCAGAGAACGATGTCAACCGCATGACCTTCAAATATTTTCTGAATCTCCAGGGATTTTGAATCTCAGAGAGTTTGCACCTCCAGGGATCGCAAGCCGAGAGGTCGCGAAAGATCGCATCAGATGAGGATCCTGTTGAGTACAGGGTGAACAAAGAGCCTTATCTTTAGAGATCCTTAGGATAGGTCAGCCGGTGCCCACTATTCAGTATAGATTTATCCGATTGGGATGTCTGGGGGATTCTCGGACTGATCAAACTTATCAACCGGGTTTTCACATTCAGCCCCACGGTCTGTCAGAGATTTTACCGGTATTTTCCGGACTCAACCCATGGGACGACGCAGCGAATTTTTCTCGGGCATCAAAGCCATTTCACCCATCACCCTGGGGGTGGTTCCCTTCGGCATGATTGCGGGCATTACCGCCGTCGAAAGTGGGCTGACAGGCGGCGAGGCGATCGCCATGTCGGTGCTGGTCTTCGCGGGAGCCTCCCAACTGGCAGGGGTGCAGCTTCTGGCCAGCGGTGCCCCGCTGCTGGTGATCTGGCTCACAACGTTGATGATTAATCTACGCTTCACCATGTACAGCGCCTCCCTGGCCCCCCACCTTCGCGGCCTGTCCACCTGCCACAAAATTCTGCTGGCCTACATGCTCACGGATCAGGGCTATGCCATGTGCATCAGCTATTACGACCGAACCGCCCAGGCCAGCGATCGCCCCCATCTCACTACCGTAGAGAAAGCCTGGTTTTTTGGCGGCGTCGCCACCACCATCTGGATTGTCTGGCAGGTGAGCACCGCCCTGGGGGCGATTTTGGGCACGGGCATTCCAGAGTCATGGTCGCTTGATTTTGCGATCCCCCTAATTTTTCTGGGCGTGATTGTTCCGGCCATTCGCCATCGCGCCTCGGTGGCAGCAGCCCTGACCGCTGGGGCGATCGCCATCGTGGCCCATCCCCTGCCATTGAATCTGGGGCTGATTGCCGGTTCGCTGGTGGGGATCGCCGCAGGCGTTGGGGTCGAGCGCTGGCAGGGAAAGGAGGAGCCATGAGGGTGTGGCTGATGATTCTGGGCATGGGGCTGCTCACGGTGGCGCTGCGGGTGTCTTTTATTTTGCTGCTGGAGCGCCTGAGCCTGCCGTCCGTGGTTCAGCAGGGATTGCGGTTTGTGCCTGTAGCGGTGCTGCCCGCCCTGGTGGTGCCTACCCTGGTGTATGTGGATGGGGAACTCAACCTCTCGCTCACCAACGGAAGGCTGGTGTCGGGGTTGGTGGCGATCGCCGTTTCCTGGCGGTTGCGCAGCATTCCTCTGACAATTGCGGTGGGAATGGGGTGCCTGTGGTTCTGGCAGTGGGTTCACTGATACGCCGCTAAAACCACTGACCCAGCAACAGGGGCGATCGCCACAAAAGATAAAAAATCAGCCCGAACAAAGCGGTAATTAGCGTCATCAGGCCATAGCTGAGGCAGAGCAGCAGGCCATCGGTTTCCAGCATGGCCACCACCAGCACCAGGATGCCAAAGGCTGGAATGGCGTTCGTAAATGGAATGGGACACAGCAGCAGCACCGTCAACCAGGCGATGCACCCGCCATTAATTTGCCTGATGTGGGTATGGGTGGCGAACCGGGGCCAGCGGGGACAGACAAAGCGCTCCACCAGCCGCGCCAGTCGCTGGAGGTCATGGAGCAGTTGCCGCACCAGAAATTTAGGAAATTTGAAGGCAAGCAGCCGTTTGGGCAACCAGGGCGATCGCCGCCCCACCGCCATTTGCAGCGACAGCAGCAGGCAGGCTGACCCCAGAAAAGGCGCGAGGCCGGGGGGCAGGGGAATGAGAAAAGGGGCCACCAGCAGGCCAATGACCAGGTAGGTGCCCCGCTCTGCGGTTTCACTGAGCAGCGCCGCCAGGGTCAGCGGCTGGTAGGCAAATGTACGAGCCAGGTTTCGGATCTCGTGGGAGAGGCGCAAGTGCATGGGGCGGGGTAACCATCGCGTCGAATAAACGGATGCATCTGGTATACCCAGAGTTCCCTAATGCGCACCTCCTGGCGATCGCGGTGATCCTGCCACCGGACTAAGGGCCTGCCGCAAATTTAGCCGTAAATCTACTCAGCGCAGCACTTGAGGTAAGTAGAACTGCATTGAAAAACGAAGGTTAGAAAACCGGGGGAGCGCCCCAGTGGGGCGCTCCCCCGGTTTTCTAACATGAATTTAATTGTGCTGACCTACTTAAAACTCAGCAGACTTGCGGATCGTAAATCCTCTGATAGGATTTTTACCCGGTGTTAGTGGGGCAAGAGGCGGCAGATCAGGTCACCCGCCCCCTGGGATTCAAAGGCGATCGCCCTCCCGTCAGATTGAATGCGGTGGCGATCGCGGCAGTCATACACCTCCACGGGCCGCCGGACGCCATCCACGCTCACCGCCGCCCGATATTCCCAGTAGTTCTTGGCGCTGCGCTTGATGCTGAGAATGCAGATTGTGTGGTTATTCAGCACTCGGCATAAATCTGGCTGAGCCGCACAGGCAGCCACAACCAGGGCGACCCATCCCACGAGCAGGAGCACCAGCAGGCGGTGCAAAATCTTCTGAAGCTTGAGCCAGATTGATGGTTTCATGGAAGGGATCTTTTAGGATTTGAATGCCATCCGTGGGCGAAGCATTTCGTAATTACCTGTGGGACTTTTTTCAAACTTACTGCCGAAAGGCTTCGCCCCTATGCCACGGGGAATCTATTCGATCTACATGCCTTCGCGTCCGTGGGGACGGTTGAGATCGCTCACATTTGGCCCATCGGGAATGATTCCGCCTGGATTGAGAGGAAACAGATTGCCGTAGTAGTCGCGCTTCACGGCTTCCAGGTCACAGGTAGCCGCCACCCCCGGTAGCTGGTAGAGGTCGCGCAAATAGCCCCCCAAATTAGCGTAGTCCTGAATGCGACGGCGGTTGCACTTAAACAGGCCGTAGTAGACCGCATCGAAGCGGAACAGGGTGGTGAAGAGACGAACGTCCGCCAGGGTGAGGCGATCGCCACACAGATAGCGCTGGTGGGCCAGGGCCACATCGATTTCATCCAGAGCCGCAAACAGATCACCCACGGCCCGATCATAGGCTGCCTGGGTTTGGGCAAAGCCGCAGCGGTAGACGCCATTGTTAACGGCGGGGTAGATTTTGGCGTTCCAGTGGGCGATCGCCATTTCCAGGTCGGGCGGCTGCAAGTCCAGACCGGCATGGACAGCGAACTCATTGAAGGCGGCATTAAGAATTTCAATAATTTCTGCGCTTTCGTTGTTGACGATCGCGCCGGTTTGCGTATCCCACAGCACGGGCACCGTGGCGCGTCCGCTGTATCCCGGCTGGGCCACCTGATACAAATCCGCCAGGGCGCGACAGGTCGTTCCATTGGCGTCAAAGTCCTTCTCGAACACCCAGCCACCCGCCGTGGGGGAGGGGAGGACTTTAATGACAGGAATTGCCTCCTCCAGCCCCTTGAGGGCACGCAACACCAGCGTCCGATGCGCCCAGGGGCAGCCCATGCCCACGATGAGAGCGTAGCGGCGGGCAGCGGCGGGAAAATCTCCATCCGTCCCGGATTGAACCACCCGGCGGAACTGGCTTTCGGGGCGCAGGTAATCCCCCTCCTGGGAGCGGGGGGCCAGCCGGGACATCATCAGGTGCCACATCGTCGTCCAGACAAACCGCCCCAGGCGGATGATCCAGCTTCCTGGGAGGCTCGCCCGTTTTCCTGGTTTGGCCTTTTGTGCGTTGGATATTGACATAGGGACAAGCTTAGTTATTCTCCTAGATTAGCAATCGAATCCGGAACGAAAGCGGGGGAAACCTGCGTCCCAATAATCAGGAGTATGTGGTGTGAGACAACGAGGAATTATGGATATTCTTTTGCGAGCGATCGCGCTCTTACTGATTTCAGTATTACTCGACAGCGCCTTCAGCCCCGCTCAGGCGCGACAATTCCGGCGCAAATCCGCTGCCAACAGTGCCGTAGAACTCCTGGAACAGGGCCAATCCCAGGCCGAACAGGGCAACTTTCATGAGGCCATCCGCAGCTATACCCAGGCTCTGGAGGTAGACCCCAGCTTTGCGGAAGCCTACATCCGGCGAGGCACAGCCCACCACGATATCGGTGATTTTGAACGGGCGATCGCCGACTTCACCCAGGCCCTGGAAGTCGATCCCAACAGTGCCGTAGCCTACGGTAGCCGGGGGGAAGCCCGCACCCACCTGGGGGATCTGGACGGGGCGATCGCCGACTTGACGCGAGCCATTGAGCTAGACGCCAACTACGAACTGGCCTACACCATTCGCGGTACCCTCTACTCGGTGCAGGGCAATCTGGAGCAGGCGCTGCAGGACTTCGATCAGGCAGTGGCGGTGGAACCGGCTTCCCCCCTGGTCTACTACAACCGGGGCCGTGCCCATACGGATCTGGGGCGGGCCGATGCGGCGATCGCGGACTATACCGAGGCGATCGCCCTCGACCCCACCATGGCCGCCGCTTACGGCAACCGGGGACTGCTCTACGCTCAACTGGGAGAACGGCAACTGGCGCTGCGGGACTTGCAGCAGGCCGCCGAACTCTTTGACGAACAGGGCGACCAGCAGGGCTATGAGGAAACCCTTTTTTATCTGGAGCAGGTCGAGGAACTGGAGCCGTTGCCGACTCCATAGTTCTCGCCACCGCTGTACAGATTGACGTCTAATGTTAACCACAGGCTGATATCCCGTCGCGCCAGCATCCTGCCTGCCCACGGACCACCACCGCAGGCTAGAAGCCCGCGCGACGAAAGATTTTGAGGCAATTCACATCAGGCGCATCGGCAGGGGCAAACGGCCATTTGCCCCCCTTGGCGGAATATCGGTTATTCAGCCTTTGATCGGCTGAAGAGAAACCACCAGAGTTCCAGCCCAATCAGCGCCAGCCCGACCACCGTGACCACCCCCTTGACCAGGGGCGGCGGCTCCATCGGCTGAAACCGTTCGGTTTGCTCGGTGGCTGGGGAATGGTGGGGATCGGTCTGCCCGGTCGGTGGGGCGTGTTGCTCCATGGGATCGGCCTGCACCAGATGGGGCGATCCGACCCCCAGACCAAGGGTGAGCAGGCCCACGGCGATCGCCTTTGACAGCCGTAATGGGAACTGGAGAAAGGGGCGATCGCCCGTTGAAAGGCTGGTCTTGCTAAATTTTGGAATAAATTCGGTAGGGGCAAATGGCCATTTGCCCTGACTGTTTGGGTGGGCAGAATCGTTGGCTATACAATCATTCGGCAACGCCAAAATTTTCGATTTTTCATTCGATTTTTGATTGGGCATGGTAGACCTTTGAAACGGAAATGGGAGGGGGTTGGCCATTGATCGGGGAGGGCAAAGCATTCGGTATGAAGGTTCTGGAATTGTTTTCAGGTTGCCTGCCGAATGCTTTGCCCCTACGGGGTTTTGCTCTTCTCGAATCGAACATTTTATGGGGTGGGGTGAAAATTGCGGAGGCGCAGGGCGTTGGTGACCACGGAGACGGAACTGAAGGCCATGGCGGCCCCGGCAATGATGGGGCTGAGCAGCCAGCCCAGCAGTGGGTAGAGAATGCCAGCGGCGATGGGAATGCCCGCCACGTTGTAGATGAAGGCAAAGAACAGGTTCTGGCGAATGTTGTGCAGGGTGGCGCGGGAGAGCTGGATGGCGGTGACGATGCCCCGCAGGTCGCCGGAAATCAAAGTGATGTCGCTGGCAGCGATCGCCACGTCTGTCCCCGTACCAATGGCAATGCCCACGTCGGCCTGAGCCAGGGCGGGGGCGTCGTTGATGCCGTCTCCGACCATGGCCACGATCCGGCGGCTGGGGTGGGGGCGCAGCTTCAGGAAGCCTCGCCGCTTACGAACGGGGGGAACGGTTTGCAGGGATTGAATGGCAGCGGCTTTCTGGTCGGGACGCACCTCGGCAATCACTTGGGTAATGCCCACTTCGCGGGCGATCGCCTCCGCCGTGGGCCGGTTATCGCCTGTGAGCATCACCACCTCCAGCCCCAGCCGCCGGAGGGCGCGAACGGCTTCCACGGAGGAGGGCTTGAGGGCGTCGGCAATGGCCATGATCGCCTCTACCCGTCCATCCACCGCCAGCCAGACCACCGTTTTCCCGGCAGCCTCTAGCCGTTGCCCATAGTCCTGCAAGGCCTGAACGGCCATGCCCAGATCCGCCAGCCAGCGCTGAGTGCCAATCTGTATCCAGCGATCGCCCACCCGCCCCTGGACACCACAGCCTGCGATCGCCTCAAAGTCTTCCACCTCGGCCAGTTCCACCTGCTGAGCCTGGGCATACTGCACCACCGCCGCCGCTAGGGGATGCTCGGAGGCGTGCTCAACGCTGGCGGCCAGTCGTAGCAACTGGAGTTCGTTTTGCTGGGCGGTGCCGTGAACGGTGATGTAGTCCGTAACGGTGGGTTTGCCCTGGGTGAGGGTGCCCGTCTTGTCCAGCACGATGGTTTGAATTTTGTGGGCCAGCTCCAGACTGTCAGCCCCTTTTACCAGAATGCCGTTTTCCGCTCCCTTGCCGGTGCCCACCATCACGGAGGTGGGGGTTGCTAGCCCCAGGGCGCAGGGGCAGGCGATGATCAGCACGCCCACCGTGGTAATCATCGCCAGGGAGGGATTGCCCACCAGGTCGAACCAGATGATGAAGGTGAGTAGGGCGATCGCCATCACCACCGGCACAAACCACCCGGTCACCTGATCCGCCAGCCGCTGGATGGGCGCTTTTGACCCCTGGGCCTGCTGCACCAGTTGCACAATTTGGGCGAGGACCGTGTCTTTGCCCACACGAGTCGCCCGCAGGGTGAAGGTGCCGGTTTGGTTCAGCGTTGCGCCAATTACCTCGTCTCCCACCTGCTTCTGCACCGGGATGCTCTCCCCCGTCACCATCGACTCATCCAGAGTAGATATGCCCGTGAGAAGTTCCCCATCCACCGGCACCTTTTCTCCTGGACGCACCCGCAGCACGTCGCCGATTTGCACCGCCTCAATGGGCACTTCAATTTCCTGGCCATTGCGCACCAGCCGGGCCGTACGGGCCTGCAGGCCAATGAGCTGACGGATGGCGTCGGAGGTCTGCCCCCGCGCCCGCTGCTCAAACAGCCGTCCCAGCAAGATGAGGGTAATCACCACGGCAGCGGTTTCGTAGTAAACATCGGGCATCAGCCCCCGCTCCAGGAAGAAACCGGGGGCGACGGTGGCAAAGACGGAGTAGAAGAAGGCGGCACTGGTGCCCAGGGCGATCAGGGTGTCCATCGTAGCGGTGTGGCGCAGGAAGGACTTCCAGGCGTTGACGTAGAAGCGGTAGCCGCACCAGAACTGTACGGGCAGGGTGAGGACGAGCTGGAGCCAGGGGTTATGCAGCCAGCCAGGAATCCAGGGCATGGGTAGCCCGGTCATCATGGGCAGCCCACCAAAAATCAGGATGGCGCTGGCGATCGCCCCCACCATCACCTGCCGCTGTAGGGCGCGGGTTTTGGCCTGCTGGGCGGCTCGCTCTTCGTCATCTTCCCCGACCAGGGGGTTGAGATGCTTCAGCGGATCTGCTCCATACCCGGCGGCGATCACCGCTGATTGAATATCGCTCAGACTGGTGGATTGCGGATCAAAATAGATCGTCGCCTGCTCGGCCCCAAAATTGACGTTAGCCTCCTCCACCCCGGAAACTTCGCGAATGGCCGTTTCAATACTGCGGGCACAGCCAGCGCAGCTCATACCTTTTAGCTTTAGGGTTGCCGTTTCCATATAGAAGCCTCCTGAGTCGGGTGGGGAAGGTAGGTGCGATCGCTCGGATCGGTCGGATGCAGAGAAGGGACCGATGGGATTCGCAAGTGACTTGCAGATGGCGGTGCCATCATCAGGACTATCCTTACCCTAAACTCTCTAGTGCGCTGGAGAGTCAAGGAGCCTTGGGTATGGAAATCTGACTGGATGGGGTAAACCCGTAGGGGCAAATGGCAGGTATCAACTGAAGGCGGGAAATCCTGGTTGGACAGGAGCCTGAATTCAGGAGTCAGGAGAGAGCTGACTGCTGGCTCCTGACTCCTGACTCCTGAATTCTATTCTTGGGGAAGCGTCCCACCTTACGCTGATACCCCAAATGGCTATTTGCGTCGGGAGTAGGGGCGATCGCCCCTTGCAAATCCCTCCTGCAAGTCCCCTTTGCAAATCCTCTCTGCAAATTACGCATCCAAAAAAATTAGCTTCTCCATAGCCTGGGCACCCTTGAAAACACGCCAAAGCCTTACACCACAGTCCTTGCAGCCTTGCAGCAATGTTCCGTGAAAACGTTGCCCATGTGTCAGAAAGCAACTACAGCCGTTATTCTTCAAGTACGGTGGTGAAAACCCGCTGTCAAACCAAGTGGCATGAAAGGCGATCGCCATTTCTTTCGGTGTTAACACGGTAAAGTAAAACAATTGTTCATGAATGAACCGTAATTTCAGCCATAGGAAGTAGGTAATTTCAACATTGCTCTTAAAAATAGCGCCCAATAAAGTAAAAACGTCAAGTGAATCAAACCCTTGGCTCAGAAATCAAACAAAACACCTTAACTTCACAAGGAAACACGTCATGAAGAAATTACTCTTGACCCTTGCTGCTCTTGCTATGTTTCTGTTTGCTAGCCCTGTCTACGCTGACACGGTACGAGTTGTTACCGAAGCCAAATTCATTAACCCCAGTGGAAATGACAAAGCAGAGTTTGAGTATGCCTTTAGAGGTATTGATACGATTCGAGTCCAGTTTGGTGGCAAAACTTGCACGCTGAACGGTTCGGCAAGGGGGTCAGTTCCCATGGGTTGCAACTACACGATCTTTATTCGTCCCGACGGTTCTTTTGGTGGCGAACTGCGAGCAGGAAATTCTGTTTGCACTCCGTCGGCAAACGTGGCTGCTTCCTGCCAGTAATTGGCCAGGAAATTGTACTGTTCTAAACACAAGTCCAGATTGGGATTCATGCTTTAGTCAGTAATTTTTTCGGCGAATTCATTTTAGAGGGTGCATTGAATTTGAAGTAATGCATCCTCTGCTTAGCTTGGCTTATCAATCAACTTCAGCTTTCACTAGAAGGAGCAAAAAGATGAAGGCATTGAGTGCATTTTTCCTCGCGGTTTGGGCAGCATTTGTATTCTACGTTTCTCCGGTTTTTGCTGAAGGCATCGTTCTTCCCATCACCCTTGAACCTGGTGACAAGATTGCTTTGCAAGGTGATAATGGCCGGTTTCTGAGCCGCATTCGCCGGGGTTCTATTGATGGAATTGAAGCTGCCAAAGATTCGGCAGACGTCTTCTCCCAGTTCACGGTGGGGCTTGTCGACGGCAAACTGACCCTGCAAGGTGATAATGGTAGGTTCCTGAGCCGCATCCGCCGGGGTGCCATTGATGGCATCGAAGCTGCTAAAGATTCAGCAGATGTTTTCTCCCAGTTTACTGTAGGAACTGTTGGCGACAAACTAACCCTGAAAGGCGATAACGGCAAGTTCTTGAGCCGCATCCGTCGGGGTTCCATTGATGGCATCGAGGCCGCTAAAGATTCGGCAGATGTCTTCTCCCAGTTTCGGGTTTATTCCGCAAAGTAGCTCGACTAAAGTGCTTGCTTGAGCATTTGGCTCCAATCAAGTGTCTTTTATAGCCTGGGTTCTTCTCAGCTATAACAATTTAGTGAGGCGGTGGCAGTTCAACTGGCCACCGTTTTGCTGTAGGGAATAGGTGGTCATGCCGGGAAAAGGTTTTGCATTGGCAATCTCTGAACGCGGGAGACATACTCAGGTTTTCGCAAGTATCTTTTAAGTTCTTGAGCCATTTCGATCTGCCGTAGGATGGGTTAGCGTTAGCGTAACCCATCACAACCATCGCTATAGATTCTCCAATCCTTCATAGATTCTCCATGATAAGTAGGTGGTCACAATTAAACGACGCTATAGTGGGGTGCGCCCCCAGCGAGGGACGCACTATTTTTATTTATGACCATGTACTTAGGAGATTTGTGAGAATGATCCTACCGGACGACGTAGGGGCAAACTGATTGACTGACAAAAGCTTTAATGTAGGTTGGCGTTGAGCGAAGCGAAACCCAACACCAGCGAGGGTTACGTTGGGTTTCGCTAGCGCTCTACCCAACCTACAGCAGAACTTAGGAGATTTGTGAG
>JAYKGU010000191.1:0-9991 GCA_035285585.1 Synechococcales cyanobacterium | reverse complement strand
CCGACTCGGGCACCGTCGAAGTGTCGGGCATCTCTGTCCTCGATTACCCCAAAGCGGCTCGCCAGAAGCTGGGCTACATCGCCCAGGAAGTAGCCATCGATAAGGTGTTGACCGGGCGCGAGCTGCTGGAACTCCAGGCGGCCCTCTACCATCTACCCCGTAAACTGGCGGGCGATCGCATCGACCACATGCTCACCGTCCTGGGGCTACAGGATCGGGCCGACGAAAAAAGCGGCACCTACTCCGGCGGCATGAAGAAGCGGCTGGATCTGGCGGCGGGTCTGCTCCACCAGCCCGATGTGCTGGTGCTGGATGAACCCACCGTGGGCCTGGATATCGAGAGCCGGGTGGTGGTGTGGGATTTCCTGCGGCAGCTCCGGGCCAGCGGCACCACGATTTTGCTGACCAGCCACTACCTGGAAGAGGTGGACGCCCTGGCGGATCGGGTGGCCATTATTGACCGGGGCCGGGTGATTGCCACCGGTAAATCCTCCGAGCTGAAGGATCAGGTAGGGGGCGATCGCGTCACCCTGCGCATCCGCGAATTCACCTCCGCCGACGAGGCCGAAGGCGCAAAGTCCATGCTGCAAAAGCTGCCCTTCGTCCAGGAAGTCATTATCAATGAAGCCCAGGGCAACTCCCTCAACCTGGTGGTCGATCCCCAGAGTGAAGCCCTGATTACCATTCAGCAGGCCCTCAAGCAGGCGGGGCTGCCCACCTTCGGCATTTCCCAGGCCCGCCCCAGTTTGGACGATGTCTATCTGGCGGCTACCGGGCAAACCCTGCTGGATGCCGAGCTGGCGGCGGCGGGCAGCCGTGACCCCAAAGCCGAGCGCAAGCAAAACATGCGTTAGCCTTCCCGCAGATAGCCTTCCACCTCCAGTCTTCCATCTTCGATCTTCCATCTTCGATCTTCCATCTTCAGTCTTTAAAAACTCCGAGTCTTCAACTTTGTAGATCGTTCAAATAGGATCTCCCATGAGTCAGACGATTACCCCTCCCCCCCAAAAAGACCGCGATGCCTCTGACGTCAACGGAGCCAACGGTGCGGCGGCGATCGCCCTCCAATCCCCCGGCCTGTTCTCTGGCGAATTTGTCCAGGAAACCCTGGCCCTCACCCGACGGCTATTCATCCAGCTCCAGCGTCGTCCTACCACCCTGGTGGCGGGCGTCATTCAGCCGCTGATGTGGCTGATTCTCTTCGGTGCCCTATTTCAAAATGTGCCGGAAGGACTGTTTGCCAACACCCAAAACTACGGCCAGTTTCTGGGTGCGGGCATCATTGTGTTTACCGCCTTCGGTGGGGCGCTTAACGCCGGGCTGCCGGTGATGTTTGACCGCGAGTTTGGCTTCCTGAACCGGCTGCTGGTGGCCCCTCTGGCCTCCCGGTTTTCCATTGTGCTGGCCTCTTCCATCTTTATTGCCACCCTGAGTTTGATTCAAACCGCTGCCATCGTCGCCGCCAGTGCGGCCCTGGGTGCCGGACTACCGGGCGTGGGCGGGCTGCTGCTGGTGACCGCCATTGTGCTGCTGCTGGTGCTAGGGGTAACGGGGCTGAGTCTGGCCCTGGCCTTTGCCCTGCCGGGGCACGTCGAGCTGATTGCCGTCATCTTTGTCACCAACCTGCCCCTGCTGTTTGCCAGCACGGCTCTGGCTCCCCTGTCGTTTATGCCCCCCTGGCTGCAGTGGGTGGCATCCCTGAACCCCCTCAGCTACGCCATTGAGCCGATCCGCTATGTCTACACCCACGGGGACTGGTCGCTGGCCAGCGTGGTGATGCAGGCTCCTTTTGGCGACGTGACCCTGGGGGCGGCCCTGCTGGTGCTGGTGGCCTTTGACGCGATCGCCCTCACCAGTATCCGCTCCCTGCTGCGCCGCAGCTTTGCCTAGTGGGTCAAGAACTGACACAAATCGTTGCTGAATTGCGTCAAAAACTGTTGAATGGTGTTGAAACTCTTTTGCTTGACTTCTCGATCAATCTTGCGTAAGCGCGTCTGGACGACCTATGACTGCTACTGCCTACTCCAAGAAAATGCCTAAAGCGCTGCTCACCCCCCTGCTGGTGGGCACGGTTTCTGCCCTTGCCTTCCTGCCTGCGGTCGGCTCGGCCCAGGTACAGCAGGAGGTTGACCCCCTGGAAGATTTCCGCACCACTGACGGGGCCTCAGGCCTGTTTGAGGGCACCGACGACGGCTCAGGGGCTGACCTCTACCAGCTCATCCACCGGATGCAGTTGGGCAACGGCACCACCATGGAAGATTTTTCCCGGCAGCGCCAGGAGAACATTACTACCGAAGCCGATAATTTCCGCCAGCTTCAGCTTGAGCGGATGCGCCAGCAAACCACTCCGGAGGCGGAGAGCGCAAATTCTGCCGAGCCTGAGTAAGCGGCATGGGGCAGGTTGACGATATCCTTACTTTTTGGTTCGGCAATCCGGTAACCGATGATACCCGCTACCAGGCCCGTCGCAAAGTTTGGTTTCGCAAATCCCCTGAGGTGGACCAGGCGGTGTGCGATCGCTTCCAGTCTGTTTACGAAGCCGCCAGTCGCGGCGACCTTGACCACTGGCGAAGGACACCGCAGGGAAGTTTGGCCCTGGTGCTGGTGCTCGATCAGTTTCCCCGCCACCTGTTTAGAGATGAGCCACGAGCCTTCGCAACCGATGCGGAGGCTCTTTTGGTTGCAAAGGAGGCGATCGCCCAGGGGTTTGACGAGGCACTGCCGCCCCTGCAGCGAATGTTTTTCTACTTTCCCCTGGAGCATTGCGAAGACGCGATCGCCCAGCAGCAGTCGGTGGCTCTCTTTCGCCAACTGGTTGCCCAGCAGCCTGAGCTGGCCGATGCCCTCGACTACGCCCTGCGCCATCAGGCCGTGATCGATCAGTTTGGCCGGTTTCCCCACCGCAACGCCATTCTCGGACGTGTGAGTACCCCCACAGAGACTGAGTTTCTGAAGCAACCCGGCTCGTCGTTTTAAGGGTGATCCCAAGGGCTAATGCAGCTCATCCAGTTCTACCGCCAACTCCGCCATCTTTCCATTCGGCCCAAGCGCATCGCCATCTTTGAGGCGTGCGTCATCGGTTTGGTCTCCGGTCTGGCCGCTGTGCTGCTGCGACAGGGGGCTGGCTGGCTGGGGGGCTGGCGCATTTTTCTGTCCAGCGAATCGGGGGGTTGGTGGCTGCTACCCTTGATTGGGCTGGTGGGCGGCGGGCTGGCGGGCTGGCTGGTGGAGCGGTTTGCCCCAGAAGCGGCGGGCAGCGGCATTCCCCACGTGAAAGCAGGCCTGGCGAATGTACCCGTGACTTTAAATCTGCGGGTGGCGGTGGTCAAGCTGCTGGGGGTCATGCTGGTGATGGGGTCGGGGCTGAATTTAGGGCGGCAGGGGCCGACGGTGCAGGTGGGGGCGGCCCTGGCGGCCCAGTTCACCCGCTGGATTCCCACCTCTCCCGAATATCGGCGGCAGCTTTTGGCGGCGGGGGCGGCGGCGGGGCTGGCGGCGGGGTTTAATGCCCCCATTGCAGGCATCCTGTTTGTGGTGGAAGAGCTGCTGCAAGACTTTTCTGATCTGACCCTGGGGACGGCGATCCTGGCTTCGTTCATTGGGGCGGTGGTGGCCCGAATTTTGGGCGATCCTGGCCTCAGCCTCAACTCCACCATCGTTACGTCCCTGACCGATGTCTCCCTGCAGGATGTGCCCTTTCTCATGGTGTTGGGGCTACTGGCGGGGGGGCTGGGCGCTTTGTTCAGCCGGGGCATTTTTCTCAGCACTGAGTTTAATCGGCGGGCGATGCACCTGCGGCTACCCTGGAAAGTGGCACTGGCGGGGCTGGTGTCGGGGTTGGTGACCATGATGCTCCCCCTGGAATTTCGGGATAACACCGCGCTGCCCGAGTTTTTTAGCCAGGGTCAGATCGCCTGGAACTTTGCCCTGATTGGTTTTGGGGCAAAATTTGTGCTCACCCTGGTGGCGGCCAGCTCTGGTGCACCGGGGGGAATTTTTGCCCCAGCCCTGATCCTTGGCTCTTCCCTGGGCTTTTTGGTGGGCACTGCCGCCCAGACGCTGGAAACCTACGTGGGCATTCCCCTGGGCCTGCCTCCCGGTATTGGCTCTACCGCCACCTATTCCCTGGCAGGCATGGGGGCGTTTTTCAGCGCCGTCACCAAAGGCCCGGTAACGGCGATCGTCATCGTGTTTGAGATGACCACCGACTTTAACCTGGTACTGCCGCTGATGATTACCTCGGTGATGGCCTACCTCACCTCCGAGCTGATCTATAGCGGCTCTATCTATAACCGGCTGCTGGCCCTCCAGAACATTCACCTCGATCAGGAAAGCAACGCTGGCCAGGGCGTTCACCTGACAGAACTCACGGCGGCCCAGCTCATGCAGTCGCGGGTGGAAACCCTGTCCAGTCTCATGACGCATAGCGAGGTGATGCAGGCATTTTCGCGATCGCACCATCGCGGATTTCCCGTAGTGGATCAGGGCCGACTGGTGGGCATCGTCACCCAGGCTGATCTGGCGGATGCTTCCCGCCGCCAAACCAACCTGGAGGAAACGACCCTGGCCGATATCATGACCCCCCAGCCCGTCACGGTGAAGCCCACCGACCCCCTGTCCCACGTGCTGTTTGTCATGGATCGCTTCAAGATCAGTCGCCTGCCGGTCACCGAGGGGCATCGCCTGGTGGGCATCATCACCCGTGCGGATATCATTCGAGCCGAGTCTGACCAGCTCAGTGGCGGTGTCCAGCGGCTGGGGCCGCAACCCGAACCGTCTTACCCCATCTATCAGACGCGATCGCCCGCCATTGGCAACGGTCGGCTGCTCGTCCTCCTGCGCAACCCCAGTACGGCTCCCCATTTGCTGAAGCTGGCAGCGGCCATTGCCCGCGATCGCCACTATGAAATTGAATGCCTGCAAGTGATCACTGTTCCCCGCAGCTATGCTCCTGCCGAAACCGCTGTGTCTCCGGCAACCAGCCGCCAACTGCTGGAAGAGGCCCAACGGTTGGGTCAGGAGTGGCAGTTGCCTGTCCATACCCAAATTCGCGTAGCCCACGAGGTCGCCCAGGCAACCCTGGAAACTATTAAAGAGCGCCACATTGACCAGGTGATCATGGGCTGGCGTGGCAAAACCAAGACCCCAGGACGGGTGTTTGGCAGTGTGGTGGATACCTTGATTCGTCAGGCTCCCTGTGAGGTGATGGTGGTGCGGTTTAATCTCCACCCCACCTTCGAGCAGTGGCTGGTGCCCGTGGCTGGGGGGCCAAACTCCCAGCAGGCACTGAAGCTGATGCCCGCCCTGGTTTCTTTGAGTAACGCGCCAGAGGTGAAGGTGTGTCAGGTTTTTCCTTCGATGGAACTGGCCCTGGATCCGGTCACGCCGCTGCAGCAGGCAACCGATCAACTGAATCAACAACTGACCTGCCCGGTGATCGCCCGTCCTACCTGGGGAGCCTCAATCAGCGATACGGTTTTGAACCTGGCCTGGAAAGAGCAAACCGATGTGATTGTGATTGGCGCGAGCCGGGAAGGGTTGCTGCAGCAGGCTGTGAAGGGCAATATCCCCGAAACCATTGCCCGTAATAGTAGCTGTACAGTCATTTTGGTGCGGGGTGACAGCGCCTGAGGGGCAACAGGGTTCGCGTATTTTCAGGAAAGTCTTGCCAGAATCCCCTAAATCTTCAACTACCGATGGCCTGCTTTAGGTGGTATCAACCGCCCCGTCCTGGGTATGATGCACATAGCTTACCAGGTGTGCATTTAAGGGGCATCCAACGGATATCACGCTTCTCTTCAAGAACCGTTCCGGAAAATCCGTTGCATCGTTGAAGAATAGGAACAGAGGGAGCCGTAGCGCAATACTCAACAGCACCAACTGGAGCTGCATGGACGGGCGGCGCAGTCCGTCCGCTCCTCCCCCTTGTTAATTCAGGCAAAACGCGCCGCAGTCGTTTCAGGAAAACCCGTGAGGCTTACTCAACTCTACCAGCGCAGTCAGGTTTGGCTGGGGCGGATTTGCCGTTCCAGCCCATCGTCTGTGCTGCCTGTGATTCTCAGCTCTAGCCTGGTGGCCACTGGCCTGGTGCTGATATTAAAAGAAACCGGCAAAACCCAGCCCTTTGAGCTGGTTGCCTTCGACCGGATGATGCAGGTTCGTCGGGATGCTGGTCCCGACAGTCGGCTGCTCATCGTGGGCATTACCGAAGACGACATCAAAGAACAGTGGCGGCTGTCACCGTCTGATGAAACGCTAACCCTGGCCCTGAGAAACCTGCAGCAGTACCAGCCCCGGGCTATTGGGGTTGACCTGCACCGCAACATTCCCAACCCGCCGGGCTGGGGCGATCTGCTGACCGAGCTATCCGCTGACAATGTCGTTGTTATCAAAAAAATTGGGGACACCCCTGCCGAAACCATTCATGCGCCACCGGGCGTCCCCGAAGCAAACATTGGCTTTAACGACATTGTGCTTGACCCGGATGGGGTGGTGCGCCGCAACCTGATATTTGCCTCGGTGGAGGATACGACCTTTTACTCATTCGCGCTACGGCTGGCGCTAAAGTATCTCAGTGCAGACGGCATCGAAGCCCAGCCCAGCCCCACGAATCCCAACGACATGATGCTGGGTGAAACGACTTTCCTACCCCTCCGTCCCCATGCCGGTGGCTACCATCAGGCCGATGCCGCCGGATATCAGGTTTTGCTGGATTTTCGCTCGTTGGGCTATGGTGCCCCCCATGTTTCTCTGACTGAGTTGGTTGAGGATCAGGTCGATCCGGCCTTAATTCGGGACAAAATTGTCTTGATTGGCACTACGGCCACCACCCTGAAAGATCTGTTTCTCACGCCCTACAGCAGCCGTGAGGGCAACCACGACTTTTACATAAGCGACCACAAGCTGCCAGGGGTAGCCGTCCATGCCCAGATGGTGAGCCAGATTTTAGATGTGTCCCTGGGACAGCGCCCCCTATTTCAGTTTTTACCGGAATGGGGAGAACTGCTGTGGATCTGGGGATGGGCCGGACTGAGCGGGGGGCTGGCCTGGGCAGTGCGGCGACCCCTGCTGCTGGGTTTAACCGCCGTTAGCCTGATGGGTGCTCTGTTGAGCATCAGTTACGGTGGCTTCCTGGCCTATTACTGGCTGCCTGTGGTCACCCCAGCCCTGGCCTCCCTGGGCACCCTGGGTATTGTGGTCACCTATCGGGGCCAGCAGGCCCACCTGCAGCAGCACATGGTGATGACGCTCTTGGGCCAGAGTACGTCTCCCGAAATTGCCACGGCCCTTTGGGAATCGCGCGATCGCCTCTTGAAAGGAGGCAAACTACCGGGGGAGCTGGTCACCGCCACCATGCTGTTCTCGGACATCAAAAACTTTAGCGGACGGGCGGAGAGTTTGCGCCCCAGCGACCTGATGGACTGGCTGAACGAATATTTTGATGAGATGACGGCTGCGGTCAAAGCCAACCACGGTATTGTCAATAAGTTCACAGGGGACGGTCTGCTGGCGGTTTTTGGGGTGCCCGTACCGGGGGACACGGTCGCCGAAGACGCCAAGTATGCCGTCCGCTGTGCCCTGGCCATGCGGGCCGGGTTGGCCCGGCTCAACCAGTACTGGCGAGAAAGGGGAGATATTCAGGCTAATATTCAGATGCGGGTGGGCATCTTCACCGGGCCGGTGGTGGTAGGGAGTTTGGGCAGCAAGGAGCGGCTGGAGTACGCAGTCATTGGTGACAGCGTGAATACGGCGGCCCGGCTGGAGAGCTGTGCTAAAGAGCAGCAAGTAGACGATTGCCGTATTTTAATTGCCTATGAAACGCTCAAGCTATTGGACGGAGAATTTGAGGTGGAGCCTTGGGGCAGTATGCCTTTGCAGGGTAAGCGGCAAACGGTGGATGTATTTCGCGTCGTGGGGCCAGGCAAAGCGAACGCTGCCGGGGAGATTTTCCTGTTTGGCCACCCCAGTGAACCTCAGATAAAAAATTCTTAAAATATCCAAAATTTAGCGGAATAAGCTGCTATGGCAGTGAATTCTCCTAGTAGGATGTAGGATTGGGGCGTTACCAAATTTGCCCTTTCAGCTAATTCTAAATTCATTAGGACTTACGCAGTTGGTAGTTTATGGGCGCGCAATGCCCATAAAACCACTCAGAACCCCGAGATGCCGCCCGCAGAGCATAGTACCGTTTTTCTGTGAAGCGGCCACAACAAGGGGCTTAAGCCCCTTGTCTATCCAGGCTTCTCCTGCGTGCCTTCACATAAAACTGGTATAAGTCCTATTCATATTAGAAAACTGGGAGAGCGCTCCGGTTTTCTATCCTTTGAAACTGACTTGTCTTCATTAATCCTGCGTCACTCTCCGCACATGGAAATCAACAACTATGCATCAAGCTAAAGCTATCCCTAACGCCCACTCCCCGCGTCGGTTGGCGGCGATCGCCCTCACGGCAGGGCTGCTGGTGGTTGGGTTTCCCTGGGCAGCGATCGCCCAACAGTACAATCCGCCCCCGGTGGGTCTGCCCGGTCGGCGGGAGGGGGGCGGCACCCGCGGAGACTGCTCCAGTGCCGACAAGCCCCTCATGGCGCTGATGCCCGACACCAACTTTGGTCAGACTGTGTCGGACTACCCCACCTTTTACTGGTACGTCCCCCAAATTAGCGCCGAGGCCGCGGAGTTTGTCTTACTCGACGAAGACAACAACGAAATTTTTATCACCACCTTTGCGATCGCCGATCAGCCGGGCGTCATTAGCCTCAGCCTGCCAGAAGGTAGCGGCATGCCGCCTTTGGAGGTGGGCAAAGACTACAACTGGTATTTCTCGCTGATCTGCGACTTCTCTGATCGCTCCGGCGACCTGTTCACCAATGGCTGGATCCGTCGGGTGGATACAACTACCCTGGGGTTGGGCGATCGCCTGATGACCGCATCCGAGAGCGATCGCGCCTTGATCTACGCCGAGGCCGGTCTGTGGTTTGAGGCGCTGGATACCCTGGCCAGGCTACGCCGTCTCAACCCCAGCGATCCTGCCGTGCAAGCCCAGTGGGGCACCTTGCTGCGATCGGTGGGCCTGGACGAAATGGTGAACGAACCGTTCCTGCCATCGCAACGTTGAATTTGACGAATTCAAACCGCTGAATGGGTTGAATATTTGTTTAGGAGATTTCCAGGAAAAAACTTGCCCTCGGTTGAACGTTTGGTAAGGGCAAATGGCCATTTGCCCCTACGTCGTCCGGTAGGATCATTCTCAAAAATCTCCTTAAGGCCCAACGGGGGCAAATCGCCGTTTGCCCCCATCGGTGTGGTGAAGGGCAAATCGTTCCCCCATCGGTGTGGTGAAGGGCAAATGGCCATTTGCCCTTACGAGACTTTTTAGCTCATTTGCACGGCGGCACCCAATCCCAGGGCCATTTCCTCGGGGCTGATTTTGCCATCGTGGTCTTTGTCCAGGGCATCAAACACGATGTCGGTGCCCATCCATTCTTCGCGGGTGATGAAGCCGTCGCCATCCAGGTCATAGACGATAAACACGTCGTGGGCGGCGTTGCTCAGGGTTTGAGCACCTTCGAGGCGGGCGAGGCGATCGCGCAGCAGGGTTTCCAGGGTGAGGATGGCTTTAGAGAATCCCTGAATCCCTTCATCCAGCTTTTCGTTGGACATGCGATCGGCGGCATGCATCTTGTCAAAGGTATCCTTGTCCATCGAGATTTTTTCGATATCCATGGACTCGGCCTTGCTGGGGTCGAGCTTGCGGGGCAGATCACCCTCGGTTTCATCCAGCACCTTCAGCAGATTGGGGGAGATGGTGAGCAGGTCGCAGCCCGCCAGTTCGCGGATCTCGCCAATGTTGCGGAAGCTAGCTCCCATGATTTCCGTCTTATAGCCAAACTTGCGGAAATAGTTGTAGATGCGGGTCACGGAGTGGACGCCCGGATCTTCTTCGGGGGGAATGTCGTCCCGGCCCGATTCTTTCTTGAACCAGTCCAGGATG
>JAYKGU010000190.1:0-3419 GCA_035285585.1 Synechococcales cyanobacterium | reverse complement strand
CATCTCGAAGCGATGGAATCGGCCTATCAAAGATTGGAAGGCAGCGATGTCACATTTTGCTATCCTGTTTCCAGGACGCTTCAACTATTGAACAACTAAAGGCTTACACAAAAATCTAAACACTCTCGGATTTATTGAAGCAGGTACGTTCCCGAAATGCTTCTCAAGGCGAAACGCGACTTCCCGAAGTCATGCTAGAGGCACAGAAGCGAGTTCTGGATTATGTAGCCTCAACGGAGGGATATAGCGTTAGGCGGGAACTGGCACTTTTGCGGCTGGCTCAGGCGAATGCTCAGCTTGCTGGGATGGGACAGGTGTTGGCAGAGCAGGTTGATCGGGCAGCACGGATGATTGGTTTGGAGCTGAACAATCCGTCCCCAGATACCGCCTCATCCAAACTGGAAAAAACAATTCAAGCGGAACCGGCTCCTGATGCAGGCTTAACTGCTCAGAAGCCTTTAGACAAGTCCCAATCTGCTAAGGAGAGACAGGCACCTGCTCCAGTTCAGGAGCCTGTCTATGCCTCTGATACCACAGAAACTCTGCCATCGCAGTCGATTCAAATGGATAGTGCGATCGCCAACCCCTATCCTGAAGACACCACGCCTGCTCAACGGGAGGCAGCTTCACTGCGATTGCCGATGCGTCGGTTCAAGAATGCAGTGTCTGGGCGAGGAGCCATTGTTGGCGTTGAACCCGCAACGGTTCCTCAGGATCTGGCGATCGTCAGTACCCTGCTGGAAGCAGCGAAATATCAGCAGATTCGGCAAACAGCCTTGCTGGAGCGGCACGGCTCTCCAGTCGGTCTGGTTGAGTCTGGGAGTAAAGCCAATCTGGATGGGGAGCAATTCTCCTGCGAAGCCGTTACGCGATCGCTCATTCTTCAGCCAACTGATTTGCGGCGATATCGGCGGGTGGTGGTGCCAGAGCAGATGTTGGCAATGGTGCTGGACTATACCTGTTTGCAGGACTGTAAATGGCAGGAATCGTTGCTGCCCTACTGGCAGTGGGCCTATGAGGAGCGTGCCAGTGTGTGCCTGATTCAGGTGGGGGCTGCCAATGCGCGCCACGAATTGCAGGCGGAGAAGATTACGGCTGATAAGGTGCTGGTGCCTCGAATTCAGCTAAGTCTGGGAGTGGGGCGTGGGAGAGCGACTCCTCTGGCTCACGGACTGGATTTGGTGTTGCAGACATTACGCCATGCGTTGCAGCACGGTCGCAGTGCGACCCAGCAGGCGGTGTTGGTTGTCCTCAGTGATGGGCGTGGGAATGTGCCTCTGGAGGCGAGTCGAACCGGGAAAGCGACGCCACCCGTTGGACGGCAAGGGATTGAGGATGCTCTCCAGGTTGCTCGACAGATTGCTGGACTGAAGGATGTGAAGTCGGTTGTGCTGAATCCTCAGCCCAAACACTACAAGGAGTTGCCTGTAAAGCTGGCGCAGGCATTAGGGGCAAAGATTGCTGAAATTCCACCCCTGAAGGTTTGGGAGGTGGAAGAGTGATGTCTGGAGAGTTCTTCCAACCCGGCAGAAGTCCCTTAACCCGTCAATCGTCAGGACTGCCAGCAGTGTTGGGCAATGCGTCAGACCCCAAAACGCATACGGCTGACTCGCTCAGCAATGTTCAGCCTGGTCAAGCTGTGCCCTGTGTGGTCATTTTGACGGCATTGCCAGAGGAGTTTTTGGCTGTCAAAGCCCATTTGAGCCATGTTCGAGAGGAGATTCATCCAGAGAGCCAGACGGTGTATGAGCGGGGACAATTTTTGTCGGGGCAGGTAGCCTGGGATGTCGCGATTGTAGAGACAGGGCAGGGAAATTCCAGTGCCGCAGATGAAACACAACGGGCGATCGCCTATTTCAAGCCGGATGTTGTGCTGTTTGTGGGGGTTGCAGGAGGACGCAAGGATGTTGCCATTGGGGATGTGGTCGCTGGCGATAAGGTTTACAACTATGAATCGGGTCGGGATGAAGACGTTTTCAGACCACGACCAGAAACAGGGCGTGCCAGCTATCCCCTGGAACAACGGGCGCGGGCAGTGGTGAGATCCTGGATAGAGCGTCGGAGAACATCAGGGGGTGAAAAATTACCTCGGGCTTTTGTGGGGGCAATCGCAGCGGGTGAGAGTGTGGTCGGCTCTACAGAGTCGGCGGCAGCACAGCTAATTCACCGAAATTATGGTGATGCCTTGGCAGTTGAGAAAGAGGGGTATGGATTTTTAGAGGCGGCAAGGCGTAGTCGAGATCTACCCGCGATGGTCATTCGAGGGATTTCAGATTTGTTGGATGGCAAGGAAGAGGCTGATGCAGCAGGATCTCAAGAACTGGCGGCTCGTCATGCCTGTAAGTTTGCTTTTGAGATGCTTGCCACGTTGAAAGGGGCGAGACAAGCTTCGGCAGATGCAGAATCTCAAACAGAGGAGGTCGGGTTGTATCGAGGGGGAAAACTCAATCTGGATCTGACTTGGAAACCCCCTGCTTCAATAGCGATTCTTCGTTTAGAACAGGATAGTGATGGATATAAACTGCGTGCCCATCACAGTCAGCTATCAAGCCTGGAGGAAAGTGCTGGTTCTTTGAAGTTGGCGATTGGCCTGGGGCAGTTTGGGCAGTTTCAACCCTGGACAATTGATACCGTTGGCAAGTTAGAAGGATATCAGCCGAAGCATTGCCTGATTGGGCAGGCTTTGAGGTGGTTGCGCTACCTTCACCAGCATGAACCTGAATTTGCCTGCTTGGTGATTGCCGAGCCGTCAACATCGATGATTCCTTGGGAACTCCTAAATTTGGATGAGCAAGCACTAGGTGTGGCTTTGCAGACGGTTCGAGTCTCTGATCTCGCCCACGATGACGATAGTGTGGGGGTTAGAAGGCTCGATGCAGTGGGAGGTTCCTGCCAGGGTTCAGCAATGGTGTATGCCTGTGGAACCATAACGGACGGTGGCGGCACAGATTATTCACTGACATTTCAGTCCTATTGTTATGAATCTGTGATCTGTGATGAACCAGAGCAGGTTTTGCGGCATTTGCAGCAGACAGAACTGAAGGTGGGGCTAGTGATGATGGCAGATGAAAGTCTTCAGCAAGTGACTGTCGATCGCCGACGTTTTTTTCTCAAGCGTGCGCGACTCTTCAAGCGATCGCGCAGTCTGGTGATGTTACAACCGATGGCAGGAGACAACAGCCATCGGGAGTTAGCGATAGAATTACTGGGACATGGGGCAGAGGGGGTATTAGGAATGCTGGAGGCAGTGGATCGGGCGATCGCCCAACAGGTAATCGGGCTGTTCTTTGACGGTAACCGTCCCAGGAACTTAACAAAACCTTATGGATCTGAGGCGAACGATTCCGCTAGGGTAGGGACATGAGCGAAGAGATTGAGATTGTTGGCATTAAAGTACCCAAAGCAGACTGGGAAGCGAC
>JAYKGU010000189.1:0-53356 GCA_035285585.1 Synechococcales cyanobacterium | reverse complement strand
CCGGTAAGTTTCGCCAGGGAACCGTCTCCCAGTTCTACCGCTGGGCTGCCACCGTTGCCCGCTATGCAGTCATTGACCTGGTGCGGCGCGAAAGACGGCAACACTGCTGGAGCTTAGACCATCCCCTCCCTGGCCATGACTTGCCTCTGATGGAGGTGATCGCCAGTGAAGGCCAGCCCCTGGATATGCTGGAACAAACCGAACTGTTGCAGCGGGCGATCGCAGCGATCGCCGACTTGGACCGACGTTACCCCGACCGGGGATACTGGCAGATCTGGCAAGGGCGGGTTCGTGGGCAAACCCAGGCAGACATTGCCCGTGCGCTGGGGGTTTCCCAGGGAAGTATCTCAAAACGCTGGAAAGAGATGATCGCCGGGGTTGCCGAGTTCCTCAACCTGCTGACTTCACCAGACTGCCCCCTTGGAGCCACGGCTCTTAAACCAGAGCAGATCCGCCAGCGATCGCCGCTACGGTGGTAAGCCCTGGAATAGTAATGCGTCATCAAACGTTAACAGTAATGGATGCAAGTCGGGTCATTCCAGTGTTTCTCACGCTAATGGCATACGGGGGGTGGTGGCACACTGCGCTACCAGCTTCCAGACCCGTACCTCGCGCGATTGAAATCGCTATAAATTGATTCAACCGGGGGAATTAAGAGATGCAAGACCGCTAGGCTGAATGGGCTGGAGTGATTCATGTGTACTGAGAAGAACGACTCTGAAAAATTTGTCTGGCCTTTGCCAGAATCCGCCACCATACAGCCCAACAGGGCTAACCCCCAACCAGGCGAAATCTGGGAGGTTTGGCATGATCTTCACTCCGATGGCTCCCATCGCGGGGGCGATCGCCCCGATCCGTCTGACCCGACGTTGAGTTCTACCTCTGGCCAGGAAACGGCTTTGCCCCGATACGTGATGGTGGTGCGCGACTTCCCCACCCTGCAGCTTGCGGATCTGGGATACCTGCTGACGGTACTGGTGTGCTCAACCGAAACGGCGTATCACAGCGATGTGGATGTGCTGCTTCCGGCCATCAGCCCCGCCCGTCGTCCTGCTCTCCTGGGGGAAACCTGGCACATTTGCCCACTGTTCTCCAACGATTTGCGCCGCTTCACGGGCGATCGCCTGCCCCGATTTAGCTACGACCTGCTGCTTACCATTGGCGATCGCCACTGCGGCATCGAACCCGCCCCCCTGGTGACAGACATTCCCCCTCTGCCCCTCCTCATTCCCGGTCCCCCTGGCAGCCATCGTCAGCCTCACATTCTGGCGTTTCACCAGCGCGAACAGGTCTGGAGCCAGGCGATCGCCCGGCGCAGTCATCCCGATCTCTGGATTTTGCTGAAGGCCCACCTGCTGGTTGAAGAAGCGGCGGCCATGGAGCAGTATTTTTTGAACGAACTTCCTGAGGATGATGGGGAGATGCAGTGACCTAAAAACCAGGTAGCCCGAGCTGGTGGCCAGCCGAGGTTGCGGGGGGTGGCCCAGAAGCCAGCCGATGGGCAAAACGGGTCGTTTCGGGTAATCGATACTTCGTAGTGCAGCGCTGCACATAGGCCAGAGCAGTGGGTAAGCTGATGCGGTGTCCGGGGGAAATGTAGAGCGGGTTAGTGCGATCGCGATTCCGCAGGGCTGCACCGATGGTTTCCCCCTGGTGCCGCAGCGGCTGGTGCGCCCCCTTTTCTGGCCCCAACTCGGCATGACTGCCCACCAGCCTGGATTTGGCCACGCCAATGGCCGGGAGATCCGTAAGCCAGCCAATGTGACAGGCGATGCCAAAGCGCCGGGGGTGGGCCGTGCCCTGCCCATCGCACAGCAGCAGGTCGGGGACGCAGGTGAGCTGCTCCAGGGCATCAAGTACGGCGGGAATCTCTCGAAACGAGAGCAGGCCAGGAATGTAGGGAAACCGGGTGGGCTGACGGGCGATCGCCTGCTCCACCAGCTGCAGGCCAGGGAAGCTGAGCACCGCCACCGCCGCCCGCGTCGTGTTGCCGTCGTCTTCAAACCCCACATCAATGCCCGCTACGTGGGCGATCGCCCCCAGATCATCTGTCAGCATAATTTCGTCTTTGAGCTGGTGCTGTAGGGCGATCGCCTCAGCAGCGGTTGCGGGCCAGGGATGGGTACGGGCAATTTTCATGCAGCGATCGGGGTTCCATCTTGGTGATGATTCGCTCAGGCCGTAGGAGCGCTAAGCTGCTTAGGCTCCACTCCTTTATGCAAATCAACGGTTTCCATGACTTCTTATATCTTAGGCCTCCTCCTGATTGGGCTGCTTCTGCTGGCCGTCACCTGGGGATCCCAATGGATCAGCCGATTACCCCTGTCCTATGCGGTGATTTACCTCATCCTCGGCGTCATTTTGGGGCCTTACGGCATTGACCTGATCCGAGTGCAGCCTGACACGGAATTTCTCGAGCGATTTACCGAGTTCGTGGTGATTATTTCGCTCTACAGTTGCGGGCTGAAAATCAACCGTCCCCTCAAGGTTTCCCTGTGGGCGTCTCCCATTCGGCTCATTGGGCTGCTGATGCCGCTGTCAATTCTGGCACTGGGGATAGTCGGGCACTGGTTGCTGGGCCTGGGGTGGGGAGCAGCCCTGCTGTTGGGGGCAATTTTGGCCCCCACCGACCCGGTGCTGGCGTCGGAGGTGCAGCTCGACCACCCCAATGATTCCAACGAGCTGCGGTTTGGGCTGACCTCCGAAGGGGGGCTGAACGATGGGCTAGCCTTTCCCTTCGTGTATTTTGGGCTGCACTGGATTGAGGATCCGAACTGGCAGAACTGGTTCGGCCAGTGGGTGCTGGTGGATTTAATCTGGGCGATCGCCGCCGCAGTTGTAGCTGGAGTCGTTGTGGCCAAGGTGGCAATCTGGATCAATCATCAGTTTCAATCGGCGAAGGGGGTCGATGAGGTGATGGAAGATTTGATCGCCATTGGCATTGTGCTGGTGACCTACACGCTGACGGAGCTGATCAACGGTTACGGGTTTCTGGCCGTCTTCGTCACCGGGCTGGCGTTGCAGAAGCGGGGGCGCTATCCAGAGCAAAAGCAATCGCAGCTCCGCTTCACCATGCAGATTGAGAAACTGCTGGAAGTCGGAGCCATTCTGCTGCTGGGTGCCGTGCTGCGGGTGGAGCAGGTTCTCCAGTTTCTGCCGGAAACCTTGATCGTCGCTGGACTGCTGCTGTTTTTCATCCGCCCCATCGCTGCCTGGATCAGCACCCTGGGCGATCGCCTCCACCTTTCGACCCGGCTGCTGTTTGGCTGGTTTGGCATTCGCGGCATTGGCTCAATCTACTACCTGTCCTATGCCGTCGGCGAAGGATTGCCCGGAGACGTCACCGCAATGCTGCGCTGGGTTACCTATCTCACGGTGCTCATTTCGATCGTGCTGCACGGGATCAGCGCCACGCCTTTAATGGCCTGGCACGAGCGGCACATTAGCGACAGCCGGGTCTCCTGAAGCCGCCATGGGCGATCGCAGGGGACTTTGCTCTTAGCCATTTCGCCCTTACCCTAAACCCCTCACCCAGAGTGGGCCACCAGGGTGGTTTCTGAAAATGATCCTACCCGACGACGTGGGGGCAAATGACCCTTTGCCCCCACCGATCGTTTAACCGAGGGTAGATTTTTCCCCGAAAATCTCCTAAGGGGATCAACGTAACGCGGTTAGCGACCAATGCCCACGTACTGGAAGCCAATTTCCTCCAGGGCCTGCCGATCCAGGAAGTTGCGCCCGTCGATGATAGTGGCCGAGTGCATGGTTTTCGCCATTCGCTCGTAGTTCAGGGTTTTGAACTGCTCCCAGTCGGTCACCAGCACCAGCGCATCACAGCCCACGGCCATCAGTTCGGCGTCCGTCTCCACCACCACGTTTGACAGCCCGTGGCGCATTCCCGTTTGAGACACAATGGGGTCGTAGGCTTTCACCTTGGCCCCCAGACGCGCCAGTTGCTCAATCAGGTCGAGGGAGGGGGCATCCCGCATGTCGTCGGTGTTGGGCTTGAAAGTGAGACCCAGCAAGCCAACGGTTTTGCCCTTGAGGATTTTCAGCATCTGCTGCAGCTTTTCCACGATAATCAGCCGCTGTCGCTTATTCACCTCTACCGCCGCCTTGAGAAGCTGGCTGTCGTAGCCGTAGTCGTCAGCGGTGTGAATCAGTGCCGACACATCCTTCGGGAAGCAGGAACCACCCCAGCCGATGCCCGCTTGCAAAAACTTACTGCCGATACGGGAGTCCAGACCAATGCCCTTCGCGACCTGGGTGACGTCGGCACCGACGCGATCGCAGATATTGGCGATTTCGTTAATGAAGCTGATTTTGGTTGCCAGGAAAGAGTTGGACGCGTACTTTACCATTTCTGCCGAGCTGAGGTCGGTCACCACCACCGGCACCGTCGCCAGGGATTTGTCTTCAGAGAACTCGCGGGAGACGATGGGGGCGTAAAGTTCTTGCATCATGGCGATCGCCCGTGGGCTGTTGCTGCCCAGTACGATGCGATCGGGGTTGAAGGTATCGTAAACCGCTGAGCCTTCCCGCAGGAATTCGGGGTTGCTTACGACATCAAAATCCACCTCGCTTTCAGGATTTGTAATCACACTGCCGCCTGCGGGCACCATGGCCTTCTGGCGTTCGGTGACCCCATCCAGCACGATCATGCGCACCCAGTCCCCTGAACCGATGGGTACCGTGGATTTGTTGACGATGACCTTGTAGCCGCCATTGAGATGGGCACCAATGCCCTTGGCGACGGCTTCCACGTAGCGAGTGTCGCTTTCCCCCGTGGGCAGGGGCGGCGTGCCTACGGCAATGAAGAGAATATCACCATGCTTCACGCCAGCCTGGAGGTCGGTGGTGAATTGGATGCGATCGGCCTGGATGACGCCCTTCATTAGGTCTGACAGGCCCGGTTCAAAGATGGGCGATTGGCCCGACTGCATCAGCTTGACTTTTTCTTCGTTGTTGTCGACACAGATAACATCATGCCCAATATGGGCCAGACAGACCCCGGTTACGAGGCCAACATATCCGGTACCAATGACACAAACGCGCATAAGTCGCTCCTAACAAATATGAATGTTCTGAATAGGTTTTCTGAATGGGTGTTCCTGAGGTTGCGGTTGCAAAACAATCAGGGGTTTGCCCGGCGTTAGTGGGCAGGGGATGGGCTGAAGTCTGGGAGGGATGCACTGCCGCGATCGCTTATCCGACTACGGAAGTCATCAATGGTCAACGTCAGACCCTCCATCAGGGGAATGGTGGGTTCCCAGCCCAGGTGGGTTTTTGCCCGCGTAATATCGGGCTTGCGGCGGCGGGGATCATCCTGGGGAAGCGGCTCGTATTTAATGGGAGCGTCTGGATTGACCAGACTCTGCACCGCTTGCGCCAACTCTAAAATGGTGTACTCCCCAGGATTGCCCAGGTTGACCGGGCCGATAAAGGTGCCATTCATGAGTCGAATTAACCCCTCCACCAGATCAGAGACGTAGCAGAAGCTGCGCGTCTGGGAGCCGTCGCCGTAAACCGTTAGAGGTTCTCCCCTTAGGGCCTGCACCACAAAGTTGCTGACCACCCGTCCGTCGTTTTCCAACATACGAGGGCCATACGTATTGAAGATGCGTGCTACCCGGATGTCTACATCATTTTGCCGATGGTAATCAAATGCTAGGGTTTCGGCGACGCGCTTACCCTCGTCGTAGCAGCTACGAATACCGATGGGGTTAACGTTCCCCCGATACTCTTCTGTTTGGGGATGCACATCCGGATCGCCGTAAACTTCTGAGGTAGACGCCAGCAAAAAGCGCGCCTTTACCCGCTTGGCTAGCCCCAGCATATATAGGGTTCCCATGACATTGGTCTTGATGGTTTTGACCGGGTTGTACTGGTAGTGAATCGGCGATGCCGGACAGGCCAGATGATAAATTTGATCGACTTCTAGCCGAATCGGTTCCGTAATATCATGACGAACTAGCTCAAAGTAGGGATGGTTAAGCCACTTTAAAATGTTGCGTTTGTGTCCGGTGTAGAAGTTGTCGAGGCAGATGACTTCGTGTCCCGCTTCCATCAGTCGATCAATGAGATGGGAACCAATAAATCCAGCTCCGCCGGTGACCAAAATTCTCATAGTTTAAATTTGCCTAGAGGTGCGACGATACCACGGTTAATGTTCTTTACAGTACGGTCTGCTGGGTACTCGGAGCAATCCTGAGATTACCTGCGATTATCAAGGAAAACTCAACGAGTCCACAATTTCCACCCTGTCGTTCATCAGATCTTCAAATCTGTTGGGAAAACTTCATGGAGTTGCTGTAATCCACCTTCTCTCTTCCTAAAGACTTTCAGGAAGCCTTCAGAAGCGTCCGGAGTTCTCCAAGGGTTTTGAAGAAGTTTTACAGATTTGGCAATGGGTAGGAGAGGGGCGGTTGTTGGCCCTCTCTCAGAGCTAAATCTGAAGGTCTGGGGCTAGTATGCCCAGAGATGGGAGGAGGGTATCGCTCAGGGGGCGACCGCGATCGCCCCACCCCCCTGGTAAAATATAAAGAGAATATTGACTTTCCCCTATAGAGGAGAGTTTAAGATACTGAGTTGGTGGACGATAGACAGCACCAATTCTGGTGTATGGCGATCAAGTATGGAGAAAGTAATGAAATCCAAAGTTTCAGTACCCCAACGGTTAGGCATTCTACTGTCGGCAATCTTTGTCGTGATTGCGAGCTTCCTGGTTTCCGCATCCCCTGCCCTTGCAGAAACTGTCACAGTTAAGATGGGTGCCGATAACGGCCTGCTGAAGTTTGCTCCTGAGCAAGTAACCGTGCACCCCGGTGACACGGTGAAATTCCTGATGAATAAGCTTGGCCCCCACAACGTCGTTTTCGACAAAACGCCCGGTGGCCCAGCGCTGGCAAAGGCTCTTTCCGCTGAAAAGCTGCTCTTCGCGCCCGGTGAATCGACTTCCGTTGTCATTCCAACGGATGCCCCCACGGGAACCTACAGCTACTACTGCACGCCTCACCGGGGCGCTGGCATGGTCGGCAAGATCACGGTTGAGTAAATTTAGGATTCTGGCTAGCAGAATGAACCTGGTTTTTCATGCAGGTTTGTCTGAGCTATGAGTCGTTCAAAATCCAAAATCAATCAATTTACGAACTGGGGTGCGATCGCGCCCCAGTTTTTTGCTTTTTCAGTTGGTGCCACTCTTTCGTTTCTAAGTATAGCGCTACGCTTTCGCGTTAGGACGTTCAAGAAGTGTGGAACCCCCGCGTTGCGGGGGTTCCACACTCAAACCTTAGCCCGTAGGGCGATAGAACTGCATTACAAAGACGAAGGTTAGAAAACCGGGGCGCTCCCCCGATTTTCTAACATGAATTGAATTGTGCTGACCTACTTAGGAGATTTCCAGGAAAAAACTTACCCTCGGTTGAACGTTTGGTAAGGGCAAATGGCCATTTGCCCCTACGTTGTCCGGTCGGATCATTCTCAAAAATCTCCTTAAGGAGAGAGATAGGTGTAGCGGCTGAGCGATCGCTCATAGTTCTGCAAGAGCCACTGCGACTCCTGCAGCGTAATTTTGCCCTCCTGCAGAGCGCGTTCGGACTGCAGCCGCATGTTCTCCACCAGATCCTCGGCATCGTACTGGACATAGCCCAGCACCTCCGTCACCGTGTCCCCTTTGACCACATGCTGGATTTGATAGCCCTTGGGGGTAAGGGCGATGTGGACGGCGGTGGTATCGCCGAAGAGATTGTGCAGACTGCCCATGATTTCCTGGTAGGCTCCCCCCAGAAACATCCCCAGGTAATAGGGTTCGTGGGCGGCGGGAGACGTTGACGAACTGGCAGGGCGCAGGGGATGGAGTTCCAGCACCCGCTTCACGTCCCGCAGGTCAATAAACCGATCGATTTTGCCGTCGCTGTCGCAGGTCAAATCCGCCAGGATGCCGCGCCGGATTGGCTCTTCATCTAGCCGGTGAATCGGCATGATGGGGAAGAGCTGGTCAATCGCCCAGGAATCGGGAACCGACTGAAACACCGACAGATTGATGTAGTAAATCGACGCCATGATGTCTTCCAGGTCTTCCAGGTCGTCGGGCACATAGTCCTGCTGGCGAGCAATTTCCAGGATCTTCTGGCAGCAGGCCCAGTAGAGCCGCTCGGCCCGCGCCCGCTCCAGCATACTGAGGTAGCCAAAGTTGAACAGGCTGAGGGCTTCCATTTTGAACTGGGAGGCGTCGTGGTAGGCTTCCTGGTAATTAGTGACGGTGATGGACTGATACGTCTCGGCCAGGTTGCGCAGGATCAGGTGATCGTCTTCGCTGACGGGGTCTGGAGCCGCTGTGGGCATGTCGCTGGTGCTCAGCACATCGCAGATCAGGATGGATTGGTGGGAGGCGATCGCCCGACCACTTTCGCTAATTAGAGTGGGCACCGTCAGGTCACGGGCCTCACAGGCTTCCTGCACCGCTGCCACTACATCATTGGCATAGTTCTGCATGTTGTAGTTTTTGGAGGCATGGAAGTTGGTCTTGGAGCCGTCGTAATCGACCCCCAGGCCGCCCCCCACGTCCAGGTAGCGCATGGCTGCCCCCAGACCGGCCAGCTCCACATAGATCTGGCAAGCTTCCCGCAGGGCATCTTTCAGCACATTGATAGAGGAAATTTGGGAGCCGATGTGGAAATGCAGTAACTGGAGCGAGTCGAGCATGTTAGCGGCCTGGAGCCGCTCGACAGCGGTGATCATTTCTGGAATCGTTAGCCCAAACTTGGCGCGATCGCCCGTAGAAGTTCCCCAGCGGCCTTCCCCTTTGACATTGAGCTTGGCCCGTACCCCCAGAATGGGCTGGATCTGCAGCTTGCGGCTGGCTTCAATGGCCAGGTCTACCTCTTCGATTTGCTCGACCACAATGATGGAGGTGTGGCCCAACCGCCGGGCCAGCATGGCCGTTTCCACATATTCCCGGTCTTTGTAGCCGTTGCAGATGAGCAGTGCCCCCTCGGTATCCAACGTGGCCAGGGCAATCATCAGCTCAGGTTTAGATCCGGCTTCCAGGCCAAACTGGTGGGGCCGACCAAACCGCACCAGGTCTTCAATCAGGTGGCGCTGCTGGTTGCACTTCACTGGAAACACGCCCCGGTATTGGCCGGGATAGTTGTAGCGGGCGATCGCCTGGGCAAAGCAGGCATTGAGTCGCTCAATCCGATCTTCCAGGATGTTGGAAAAGCGAATCAGCAGGGGCAGATCGAGATTGCGCTGCTGGAGTGCCTGGACGAGTTCATACAGGTCGAGGGAACCGCCGCGATCGCCCTTGGGAGAGACCGTCACATGTCCGGCGGCATTGATGGAGAAGTAGGGCTGTCCCCAGCCCTGAATGCGGTACAGCTCTTCGCTGTCTTCAATCGTCCACCGACGCCTGGGGCTGGGTACTGCGGTACCCGGTTGGCGGTTGGTGCCCCCATTGGCGGCCTGGTCTAAAAATTTCGATGTCTGCATGTGATGCCATCCTCCCAAGTATCAGTTGCACTAAGAACCTACCCGAAAACCCCTGACAGCGTTCTGGATTCCCAAAACTCTCGCGAGTTCTCGGTTAGACAGCCCCAGCCAAAATTCCGCCTCCCACTCAAACGTTGATGAATCTGCGTCGATGAGCGGTCGTGTCGATCAATTCTCGGTAGCCAATATAGCTTAATTAAGACTCAAATCTGATGATATCGGTCGATCAACATAAGTTGCCAGATCGCATTTCGCCTGTCCCAATTTGCGTATCCCAATATCTGGTTTCCAGCGTCCTGCTGGGGCCGTTTCCACCGATCCCGCCCCAATCCGTTGCAGGGCCAATCCCCTGAAAATCTGATCTTGTCCTGGCCGTAGTGGCGTGGCACACCTTAAATGGAGCGGCAGTAAAGCAAATACTGGAGATAGTGCTGGAGCTGCCGCAGTTCGTCGAGGGTGAGCTGCTGCTCGCTCAAAATTTGCACAATTTGCTGACGGACTTGTTCAGCAGTGGGTTGATCCACTATCGCATGGTCTATCAAGGGAGCGGCAGGCGAGGGATCGGTAGTCAAGGAATCGCGCTTTGCCAGAATTGGCGCATCCTCCGTCAGCGTGGGCACTGCTGACGACAGGGTGCTTAAATCAATGCCCCATGCCTGGGCCTGTCGCCGCCGTTCTCCCCGCCGTTGCTCCGCCTCATCGCGCCGCCCCAGGGTGTCCGCATACTCAGCCTGCCTTTCTTTGAGGACGAGCCAGCGTTTGCGGATAAACTCGCGTCCCTGGGGAGAGAGGGCACGGTCGGTTAAAAAGCGCTCTAAATTGGGCAGTGCCGTTCGAAACTCACCGATTTTTTCAAGGGCCACACAGGCTTTTATGGCCCTTTCATCCGTGAGTTCCCAGGCGGGGAGGCGAATTGTACTGTCCACAAAGCCGCTGAAGAGGGGCCGCTGATCGCTCTGTAGCACTGCTTCTGGGGTGAGGCTGGCATCAAAGGCCATGCCGTGGATAATGCGCAGGCGATCGCCCACGCCACCCCCCGATTGGATACAAAGGGCGATCGCCTTTTCCCACTGTTTGGTACGGATATCTAAATTCAGTACTTCCGCCATCTGGCTTTGCTGGCTCAGGGCAAGGCGCACATCGGGCAAGAAAGGCTCCCAATCACCGGCAATGGGGCGATCGCTTTCCTGCCATACCTTCACTGTTTGATCAAATCGCTTAGCCCGATTCAGCCACTTCACTTTCTCGGGAACGGCAGTGAGGTGGGCTTTGGCGATGGCATACTCAGGCTGATCGGTGCGCTGGATCTGATCCCATAGGGCGATCGCCTGGGCAAAGTCCCGGTTGCGATAGAGACAATAGGCTGCCAAATCTCGTAAATCGTCTGTGGCAAATCCGGCATTGGTAAGTTTCTGTAGAGCTTCACCCCGCCGTTGCCATTGGGCACCCTTGGGCGATTGAGGGTTTTTGAGTCCTGCGGCGATCGCCGCCTGGTAGCGATTGACAATCGTCTTCCAGACAGGATCACGGCGACCTTGCTCCCAGGTCTGATCCTCAAGGTGGCAGAGAAAAGTGGAAAACTCATTCAGCAAGCCCGACGGAAACTTGGTGTTCGTTGTCCGTGCCATAAACTCCACGGCAGGCTGCCACTGAACCTGGGGAGCGTTGGGGTTTTGCCCCAACCATTGCTGCAAGTCTTGCCAGCATTTGCCCTCCCAAAAACACTGCCAGGCGTCATCCTGGGGCCGCAAGTCGGGATCGGTTAGGGCCTTAATTTTCATAAACCCTTGTCCTGCCTGCTGGAGTTTATCTTCCAGCCGCAGAATCCAGGCTTCACAATAGCAAATTTCTGCCGCCATATCAGCCCGGTTATAAAAGTCAATCGCCGTCCTTAGATGTTCGACATCAGAGTTCTCAACACCGCTGGTCAGCCAGGTCTTGGCCTTAGCCTGAAAGTCTATTGGTTCTCTGCTTTGCAAGTTGTTCCAGCGTGTCAGCGGGCACAGGTTTGCTTCCCATATTTCAACCTGTTGTTCGCTCTGTCTATCGGACAGGTGCAGTTGGTCTAACCAGTAGAGAAGCTCATGATGACTACTTGCGGCCTGCCAAAACATTTGATCGCCTTGCTGCGTATCGATAATGGACAGGTGCTGGGTAGATCGACTAATCGCTACATAAAGTTTATTGAAAAAGTACTCTAGCTGTAGATTATCCGTCGTGTCCGGTAAGAATTTTAGGGGGGTTCTGTTGAATTGCTCTACGTAGTAGTCGCCAAAGAAGCAAACAGCAATGTCCGGCTCTTCTAGACCTTTGAGGCCGGTTGGGGTGTAAACAATGGGCGGTTTTTGTCCGTTAACAATGGAAAAAATCTCAGATAGGATAGGCGATCGCCGAATGAAGTCCACTTCTCCCCCCTCTTCGCAGGGCAGCAGCACGATCGCCCCCTGGTCAATTCGGGTCTTGAAGTTATCGGTTAGAATATCAACGCCAATAATTCCCTTCTGGGCTGGACATCCCTGTTCGGTTCGCCAGGGTTCCTGCGGTTCCAGGGTTTTATTCTTGAATAAGATCCGCCGCCAGAGATGGATCACGTTGGTAAATTTGACAATTTGTGCTGGCGAACGATAGTTCTGCTTTAACTCCTTGAGGGATAGCCTTTCCGAATTCCCCAGACCTTTCTGGTCATCGGGATCGAGCGGCAGCAGGATGGTTTCATAGAAATTGGCGCAAAAACTCTCCCAACTAAAGCCAGTTGGATTCAGGGTTTGCAGCGGATCACCCGCAAAGGCAAAAGGCAAACTCTCAACCCTGTGGGGCAGTGCGTACCGGGACCAGACGGATAGTCGCAGAATGAGCTGGAACTCAATTCGGGTGAAGTCCTGGGCCTCATCACAAAAGGTGGCGGCAAACCCACTGGGGATAATACTGCCGTTGACAATGCCCACGAGAACAGCCCGCGCCAGATCCTGATCATCCCAGAGGTTCTCCTGGGAACAAAGCTGACGATACCAGTTCCAAACGGAATTGTAGATGCGCTGAAAATCCTCATCGGTAATCTTCTTCTGTTTCCTGGGGACTTCATGGCGATACTCTTCAATGCTCAGGTAGTCCTGGTCTGCCTCAGCAAAATGGTAGCCCTTGATATAGGTGCGGATGGCGTGCCAGCAGACCTCAGCGCTGTACCCTGAATTGCGGAATGCCTGCAGATATCGCTGTTTGAATTGATGGAATGAGACATAGTTCTTGGAACCAAAGCGATCGCTCTCCCCGTCCGGCAAACATCTCAGGAGAAAACCCTGGAATGTTTGAAAGCAGTCATCCAGCAAAGCATGGTCATCCTGGAACAGGGAAACCTGCCCCCCATACTGGGCGTGGCTACGGAGAATTCTGCACACCGTATCGCGGGCTTTCTCAGTGAGGCGATCGCTGTAGGTGAGAAACAGAGGGCGGGTTTGTCGGATCTCTTCGGGCGTCAGGGACGGTTCCCTGGTTTTAGCGAGGTGGCGATCGCAATAGTAGGCAAAGGCATAGTGCAGCATGGTAGACTTGCCGCTCCCTGCCCTGCCGTTAATGAAGGCCGGGAAAGTCATGCCGTGAAGCAGTTCCTCCTCCTCCCCAGACATCGCCAGGTTCACCCTTTCATCAGACTCCATCGCCTGCCAGGTATCAAAGTCGTAGACAATGTAATCTGGATAGGAGCGGCGAGAATGGCGAGCAATGTCATTAGCTGACTTGACTACCTTTTCATCCAGGAGATTGTGGGAAACCGTGCTGCCAAACAACCTCAACTGGTTGCCGATTTGGGCTACCTTGGCGTCTTTGGGAGCTTGGCGCCAAGCAGCCATCAGAAAGACGATGGTTCGCTCCGACTCGTCGTGGGGATGAACCTGACTAAACAAAACACAGCAGCCCGTCTCCTGGTCAATGCATCGGTGAACGTTATTAAATTGGGTAGTATGAATCGTACAGTCTGATTCCCCTGCGTCTACCAGATAAGCAATCATTCGGTGGAAGACTGCTCGGTTCTCAACGGTAAATGGCTGCTGACTCAGAAAGGCGTCAACCCAGAAGTGGCTTTCATAGATAACTCTATTCTCCCTTTGAATTAACTCTGGACGCTTGAGCCAGTCTAGGAAATAGGGCGGCATCTGCGGTTGGCTGTGGGTCGGAATTTGCCTTTGCTCTTCCAGCCAGCCCGGTATAACCTCCCAGCGAATATGCTCCCGTGCCCACAGTCTTGTATTATTTAGAAATTGTGGATCGTATGCACCGTCGCCCCGTTTGAGAATATCGGCCAGATAGAGAACCTGGTCATTGCCAAACGTGCGTAGCTCAGCAATCAGGCGCAGATTCCCAAACCGCTTAACCCAGCATGGAAAACGGCTGCTAAAGAGCAGGCTAAATAGGGATGGATCCTGCTCAAGACGCCGCTTCAGGCGCTGGATTTGTGGAAAGATATGGTATCTCTGAGCGGCTTCTTCTGTTTCTGGTGAAATATAAACATACAGCATGATAGGTATCGACCTCGTCGCTGGTCAGGCCTTGCGGCATCGGAGCTAAATTCTATTGGCGGTAAAAACCTGTTGGCAGTGGAAATTTGAGTTCGGTGTGAATTTACTCCGGCTGCTAGAAGTGAGCTACTTTTTGGCAGATTTCCCTAATCAGCAACGGTTATAACTGCCCAGCAATATCTTGAGTCATCCCATCCGGGTATCGTGAGTTTCCCCGCGTGTTTGCTGAGAGCTTGATCATGTCGGGGTTTGGGTAAGTTTCTTAAGCAACGCTGGGGCAATTTCGGCTAGAAGAGTTTAACAAAACGTTAGCTTTAGTTAGGAAGATAAACAAAAGTTATATAAGATCAAAGAATATCCAAAGTTGAGCTTATGGAAAACGGCTGAATACCTGATATATTTTGTTTTGAATCTGGTAACTCAGGAACAGGCGTTGGCAATGTTCAGATGAGAATTTGGTCACGGATACGTCTGGTTTGCCTGGTTTACTCGATTGACAAGACGCATTAATTCACTCCGCGCAGGTTGCCATCAGACAATTTGCTGCCGCTTGGTTTTATCCACAGGCCATTCGGTGCGGAATGCTTTGGTTCGGATTTGAGTGATCATTAGGAAGGGAACTCTATGTCTTATTCGCAAACCAGAACCCAGTCCAAGGCTGGGTACGAAGCTGGGGTTAAGGATTATAAACTCACCTACTACACCCCAGACTATACGCCCAAGGACACTGATATTCTGGCGGCGTTTCGCGTGACGCCCCAGCCCGGTGTTCCCCCTGAAGAAGCTGGCGCTGCGGTTGCGGCTGAATCTTCAACGGGAACCTGGACCACGGTATGGACCGACCTGTTGACCGACCTTGATCGCTACAAGGGTCGCTGCTATGACATCGAGCCAGTTCCCGGTGCCAATGACGGTCAGTTCATTGCCTACATCGCCTACCCCCTCGACCTGTTTGAGGAAGGCTCCGTTACCAACATGCTCACCTCCATCGTGGGCAACGTGTTTGGTTTCAAAGCCCTGAAAGCCCTGCGTCTGGAAGACCTGCGGATTCCCGTGGCCTACCTGAAGACCTTCCAGGGGCCGCCCCACGGCATCACCGTTGAGCGGGACAAAATCAACAAGTATGGTCGTCCCCTGCTGGGCTGCACCATCAAGCCCAAGCTGGGTCTATCTGCTAAGAACTACGGTCGGGCGGTTTACGAGTGTCTGCGGGGTGGTCTGGACTTCACCAAAGACGACGAAAACATCAACTCCCAGCCGTTCCAGCGGTGGCGCGATCGCTTCCTGTTCGTCGCTGACGCCATCCACAAGTCCCAGGCGGAAACCGGTGAAATCAAGGGCCACTACCTGAACGTCACCGCCCCTACCTGCGAAGAGATGTTCAAGCGGGCCGAGTACGCTAAGGAACTCGGAATGCCCATCATCATGCACGACTTCTTGACCGCTGGCTTCACCGCCAACACCTCCCTGGCCCGCTGGTGCCGCGACAACGGCATGCTGCTGCACATCCACCGCGCCATGCACGCCGTGATCGACCGGCAGAAGAACCATGGTATGCACTTCCGGGTGCTGGCCAAGTGTCTGCGGATGTCCGGTGGTGACCACATCCATACCGGTACGGTGGTGGGTAAGCTGGAGGGCGATCGCGCCATTACCCTCGGCTTCGTTGACCTGCTCCGCGAAAATTACGTCGAGAAAGACATGTCTCGCGGCATCTACTTCACCCAGGACTGGGCCTCCATGCCCGGCGTGATGGCCGTAGCCTCCGGCGGTATCCACGTGTGGCACATGCCCGCCCTGGTGGAAATCTTCGGTGACGACGCGGTGCTGCAGTTCGGTGGTGGTACCCTGGGTCACCCCTGGGGCAACGCACCGGGTGCAACCGCCAACCGGGTGGCGCTGGAAGCCTGCGTTCAGGCCCGTAACGAAGGCCGTGACCTGGTGCGCGAAGGCGGCGACATCATCCGCGAAGCGGCGAAGTGGTGTCCTGAACTGGCGGTTGCCTGCGAAGTTTGGAAGGAAATCAAGTTCGAATTCGAAGCGGTCGATACCGTCTGATAAAAGAGCGATGGGGGAAGGGAGGCGGTTTCCAGCTTTCCCTTCCCGGTTCACTCTTTTTGAAGGGCTGGTGTCCCCATGAACTTGAAGCAAATTGCCAAAGACACAGCCAAAACGCTGACGAGCTATCTCACGTATCAGGCTGTTCGGACGGTGGTTAACCAACTGCGCGAGACCAATCTGCCCCTCGCCATGTGGCTCAACGGCTTTTCCTCCACGGGCAAAATCCAGGACGGGGAAGCCTACTTGCAGGAGCTGCTCCAGGAAAATCAAGACCTGGCGTTTCGAGTGATGACGGTGCGGGCCTATCTGGCGGAAGAAGTCGCGGACTATTTGCCCGAAATGGTGAAAACCGGCATTCAGCAGGCCAACATGGAGCACCGCCGCCGCTACCTGGAGCGCATTACCCAGCTAGAAATGGCTGAGGTTCCCCAGGGCGAGCACTCGGAGACCACGGATGCTCCCCTGCGGGAGGGCGCAGACTCCCAAACGGAAACCACCCCCGAATCTGGTACGGAGGGCGATCGCTAGTCAGCCTTTGCCTCCCACCTTTGACCACTTTTACTCACAAAATCCTGAAACCTACGCTATGAAGACTCTACCCAAAGAAAGACGGTACGAAACACTTTCCTACCTGCCGCCGCTCACCGATCAGCAGATCGCCAAGCAAATTCAGTACATCCTCGAAATGGGCTTTATCCCCGCGGTTGAGTTCAATGAAACCTCGGAACCCACCGTCTACTACTGGACCATGTGGAAGCTGCCCCTGTTCAAGGCCACTGCTGTTCAGGACGTACTGAACGAAATCAACGAGTGCCGCAACGAGTATCGTGATTGCTTTATCCGCGTGGTCGGCTTTGACAACATTAAGCAGTGCCAGGTGCTCAGCTTCATCGTGCACAAGCCCGGTGCCAGCACCTTCCGCTACTAATTAGCAAAATCGCTCATGGTAGGATGTGTTGCGGCGCAAGCCCAACGCACCACACAAGAGCTAAATCGTTTAGTGAAATTTGAGTGCGTTACACAAAGCGATGACGCACCCGATGTATGGAGAGGTAGGCTTCCTGCCTCTCCTTTTTGCATGCGCGGACAAATAGCGATCGCACCCCAATCAGGGCAAATGGCCATTTGCCCCTACTATCTCTGTGGCCAGATGTGGGCGATCGCCCCACCCTGCATACTCGCCCCAGTTCCTGTCCCTAACCAGCGCTACGAACTTCTTAGAACTCTATAGTGAAGCCGTGCTGACTTCTGTGGGACTCTTCTGGAAAGCTCTTTGGGCCTTTATTTTGGGGTATATCGTCAGCAGCGCTATCCAGGTGTTTGTCACCCGGCAGCGGATGCAGAAAGCGATGGGGGAAGCGGGCCGGGGTAGCGTGGCCCTGGCGACTTTCTTTGGCTTCATCTCTCCGGTAGCTGCGGATTGATTGCAACCTTCACTGGCCCTTGAAACCTAAGTCTCGATAGGTCAATGTCGCATCCGCCCAGTTGGTTTCTTCAAGAAACTCATCAAAGGTGGTCAGCAGGCCGGGAAAAGTCTCCCGCAAGTGGGGCACATCGGCCTGGTAGCCTTGATTCCGATACCACTGGATGAGATCAAATAACGACTTACGCAACAGCAGCAGAAAAATCCAGGGTGGTACTTCCTTGTAGACCACGGGACTGCCCTGTGCCCTGGAAAAGGCCGCCGCCATTTGGGGGGGGGTTAACACGTCGCCCGCCAGCTCAATGGCTTGACCCAGGTACTGGGATCGGTGTTTCATGACGTAGGCGGCTACCCGGCCCATGTCTTTGGTGGCAAGCAGATGGAGCGGCTTGTTGGGCTGCACGGCAAAGGAAAACGACCCTTTGAGGATGGACGGACGGGTGTAGGGCTTCCAAAACTCTTCCATAAATAGACAGGCCCGCAGCATAGTTGTCGGCAAACCCGCCTGCTGCAAAATCTGCTCGACCTGATACTTTTGCTCGATGTGAGGAATGCCAGAGTTGCGATCGCCCCCCCCGGCAGAGTTGTAGACAAAGTGGCTGACGTGGGCTTGCTGGGCTGCCTGGGCCACCCGCTCTGCCCGAGGGATTTCCTTGGGATCGGCTTTGGCCGCATCCCCGGCGGTAGCGTGGCAGTAAACAGCGGAAACATCGGCAAAGGCAGCGGACAGGGAAGCGTCATTATCTAAATCGGCTTCTACCAGCTCGACGCCGTTTCTGTGGAGTGCTGCCAGGGAAGGTCGTTCCAGGTCAATTTTGCGGGTAATTGCCCGGAGATCCGTCACATTTTGTTCGAGCAGCCCTTTGACGGCATTGCCGCCGGTGCCGCCGGTCACGCCAATCAGCAGCACTTTGCCAATCACCGTCCCGGCATTGATGGCATCCGTAGAATCCATGGCAACCTGATCTCCAACGCTCTGGCTTCAGTGTAATGCGATCGCCCTTCCTTAGCCGTCCCGCTGCGGCCCTAAAAAGCAGGGCCTCTATCCAGGGATGGACAGGGAACCACTGGCCAACAGTTTAGACTGAGAGCGGAATCATTGAGGAAACCGGCATGAGGGTGGGGGCCAACTATCTAGGCGATCGCCGCTGTACATTCACCGTCTGGGCACCCCTGGCCAAAGAGATGGCGGTGCAGCTCATCGGGCCACCGTCCCGCATGGTGCCCCTGGAGCGGGGAGATCGCGGGCACTGGCACGCAACCGTCGCCGATGTGGAACCAGGGACGCTCTACCAGTTTCAGATTAACGGCGAGATGCTGCGCCCCGACCCGGCCTCCCAGTGCCAGCCCCAGGGGGTACACGGCCCGTCGGCGGTGGTGGATCATCGCTTTGACTGGCAAACCCTGGGCTGGCAAAGCTTTCCCCTGCCCAACTATTTGATCTATGAGCTGCACGTCGGTACCTTCACCCCTGAAGGCACTTTTGAGGCCATCATCCCCCGCCTGCCCGACCTCCTGGAGATGGGGATCAACGCCATTGAGCTGATGCCCGTGGGCCAGTTTCCGGGCGATCGCAACTGGGGCTACGACGGCGTCTATCCCTTCTCCGTCCAGCCCTCCTACGGTGGGGTAGAGGGGTTGAAACGGCTGGTGGATGCCTGCCATCAGCAGGCTATGGCCGTGGTTCTGGATGTGATCTACAACCACTTTGGCCCGGAGGGCAACTACACTCGCGACTTTGGCCCCTACTTTACGGAGCACTACCGTACCCCTTGGGGCAGTGCCGTCAACTTTGACGATGCCCACAGCGATGGCGTGCGCAACTTTGTCATTGAAAATGCCCTGTACTGGTTCCGCGAGTTTCGCATGGACGCCCTGCGGCTCGACGCCATCCATGCCATCTACGACTTCGGGGCCAGACATATCCTGTCGGAGATGAACGATCGCGTCAAAGCCTTTGCCCAGCAAGAGGGACAGCCCTGCTATTTGATTGCCGAAAGCGACCTGAACGATGTGCGCGTGGTTCGTCCCCCGGCCCAGGGAGGTTACGGCCTGGATGCCCAGTGGAACGACGATTTCCACCACTGTGTCCACACCTTGCTCACCGGGGAAAGCGACGGCTATTACCTGGACTTTGGCACCTGCGAACAGTTCGCCAAAGTGTGGACCAGCAGCTTTGCCTACACCTGGACCTACTCCCCCCATCGCCAGCGCTACCACGGCAGCGATGCCCGCGATCGCCCCCCCTCCCAATTCGTCGTCTGTGCCCAAAACCACGATCAGGTAGGCAACCGCATGATGGGCGATCGCCTCAGTACCCTGGTGGGCTTTGAATCCCTGAAGCTGGCGGCGGGGGCGGTGATTCTGGCTCCGGCGATCCCCCTTCTATTCATGGGCGAAGAGTATGGGGAGGAGGCTCCTTTCCTGTACTTCATCAGCCACGGGGATCCGGAACTGGCGCGACTGGTGCGGGAGGGGCGCAAGCGGGAGTTTGCCGCCTTCCACGCCACGGGGGAAGCCCCCGATGCCGACAGCCCCGAAACCTTCCGCGCCTCCACCCTCAACTGGGAGCAGCGCACCCAGGGCAAGCACGGCGTTTTACGCCAGTTCTATCAAACCTTGATTCAGTTGCGACGGACTTTGTCCCCCATCACCCACTTTGATCGGGACGCCATTGATGTGCAGGCGAACGAGGGTGATTGCACCGTCCGAGTTCACCACTGGCAGGGGGACGAGGCGGTGCTCATCGGCTTCAACTTCAGCCCCCACCCTCAACCTTTGCTCAAGCTGCCGCCCGGTCCGTGGCAAAAGCAGGTGGATTCGGCGGATGCCCGCTGGCAGGGACCGGGAAGTGCGCTGCCCGACCGCCTGGATGGGGAAGATACCGTTAAAATGCAGCCCACAAGCGTCGCCCTTTATTCAAAAGTTCTATGAAAATTCCCGTCGCCACCTACCGCATTCAGTTCAACTCCGACTTTCGCTTTGCCGATGCCGAGGCGATCGCCCCCTATTTGCAGCTCCTGGGCGTCTCGACCCTGTACGCCTCACCCATCTTTCGCGCCAGGGGCGGCAGCTCCCACGGCTATGATGTGGTGGACCCCCGGCGGATTAGTGCGGAATTGGGCGATCGCCCCGCACTGGAGTCCCTGGTCAACACGCTGCACGACCATCAAATCACCTGGTTGCAGGACATCGTTCCTAACCACATGGCCTACGACAGCACCAATCCCTTTTTGATGGACGTGATGGAGTACGGCCCCAATTCTGAGTACTACAACTTCTTTGATATTCAGTGGGAGCATCCCTACAGCGATATTGAGGGCAAGGTGCTGGCTCCCCTGCTGGGGGACTTTTACGGCAAGTGTTTGGAGCGGGGAGAGATCCAGATCGACTACGGCGAGTCGGGGCTGCATGTGAACTACTATAGCCTCAAGTTCCCCCTGCGCATCGAGTCCTACAGCCAGTTGATCACCCATGATTTGGGGCGGCTACGGCGACACCTGGGGCGGGAGCATCCCGACTTCATCAAGCTCATGGGCATTTTGTATTTGCTCAAGAGTGCCATTGCCGATACGAGCGATCGCCAGTACCGGGACCAGGTGGCCTTTGTCAAGGGTCTGCTTTGGGAACTGTATCAGTCCAACCCGGATATCAAAGACTTCATCGACCACAATATCGAAATCTTTAATGGCGTCAAAAATGGCGCTAAAACTGATCCTGACGAATCCGATACCAGCGGCACGGCTCGCTTTGACCTGCTCCACGGGATGCTGTCTGACCAGTATTTCCGCCTTTCTTTCTGGAAGGTGGGGGCGGAGGAACTCAACTACCGCCGCTTCTTCACGGTTAATGAGCTGATCTGCGTCAGCGTAGACGATCCCAAAGTATTTGAAATTACCCACAGCCTGATCAAAGACCTGGTAGACGAAGAGGTGTTTGACGGTGTCCGCATCGACCACATTGACGGCCTCTACCATCCCAAGCGCTACCTGGAGCGACTGCGGAAACACCTGGGGTCCGTCTACATCACCGTTGAAAAAATTCTGGAGCCAGGGGAAACCCTGCCGGAGGACTGGCCGGTGCAGGGCACGTCGGGCTACGAATTCCTCAACCACATGAACGGCCTGTTTTGCCAGTCCAGCAACGAGGCGGCCTTTACCCGCATCTACTACCAGTTCACAGAGATGGACGAGTCCTACCATGAGCTGGAGGTGGCCTGCAAGCGGCTGATTGCCGACAAGAACCTGGCGGGGGACGTGGAGAACCTGGCCAACCTGCTCAAGCAAATTGCCAGCCGCCACCGCTACGCCAGCGACTTTACCCTGAGCGGTCTGCGACGGGCGATCGTGGAGGTGCTGGTGATGTTTCCCGTGTATCGCACCTACATCACCACCGACGGCATCAACGAGCGCAACCGCACCTATGTGCAGCGGGTGATTCAGGCGGCCAAGCGCCACGCCCCCGACTACGTAAATGAAATTGACTTCATTGGTCGCCTGTTTTTGCTGGAGTATGACGACTACCTGAGCGAAGACGAGAAAGCCCAGTGGATTCACTTTGTCATGCTTATGCAGCAGTTTTCCGGGCCGCTGATGGCCAAAGGGGTGGAAGACACGCTGCTCTACATCTACCATCGGTTACTTTCCCTCAATGAAGTGGGCGGATCGCCCCAGCGGTTTGGCGTCACCCTGTCAGACTTTCATGGCTTCAACCAGCAGCAGGTGACCTCCTGGCCCCACTCCATGAACGCCTCCTCCACCCACGACACCAAGCGCAGCGAAGACGTGCGGGCCAGGCTGAACGTGCTGTCGGAAATCCCCGACGAGTGGGAGGCGATGGTGAAGGGGTGGCAGCAGATGAACCAGTCCTACAAGCGGCAGGAGGGCGATCGCACCATTCCCGACGCCAACGATGAGTATTTCCTCTACCAGACCCTGGTGGGGGCCTTCCCTTTTGAGCCGGTTGACCTGGCCAACTTTACCGATCGCATTCGCCAATATGTGATCAAGGCCGTGCGGGAGGCCAAAGTCCACACCGCCTGGCTGCGGCCCGATACGGACTACGAAGAAGGCTTTGTGGAATTCGTGGACGCCATCCTCGCCCCCCGCGAAGACAACGAATTCCTCGCCCAGCTCCAGTCCTTCCAGTCCCGCATCGCCTTCTACGGCATGGTCAACGGCCTGTCCCAGGTGCTGCTGAAGATGACCGCCCCCGGTGTCCCCGACCTCTACCAGGGCACGGAGATGTGGGACTTCAGCCTGGTGGACCCCGACAACCGCCGCCCAGTGGACTACGACCATCGCCTGCACGAGCTACAGGAGCTGAACAAGTGGGCCGATCGCGACCTGCCCGCCCTGCTGGACAACCTGTGCTCCTACCCCACGGATGGACGTATTAAGCTCTACCTGACGGCCCGTGTCCTGGCCGCCCGTGCCGCCTATCCTGAGATTTTCCAGGACGGGGACTATACCCCCGTACGGGTGACGGGCACCCATGCCGATCGGGTGGTGGCCTTTGTGCGGGAGGCGGGCGATCGCCGCGCCCTCACCGTCGTCCCCCGCTTCCTCACCGATCTGGTGAAACCCGGCACCCTGCCCCTGGGCAAAGACCTCTGGGACGACACCGCCCTGGAGCTGACCGGCCTCTCCCCCACGGAATGGACCAACCTGCTGACCCAGGAGGCGATCGCCCCCCAGCCCTCCCTGCCGGTGGGAATTGTGCTCAGCCAGTTTCCAGTGGCCCTGTTAATCGGCTAACCTCAGAAGTCAGTTCCTCATTTTTTACCGCTGACTTCGTGAAGTACTTTTTCCCAGACGAATCTCCAACCCTGCCGTCGCGCGATCGCCTCAAAGCCCTCCGGGCTTACATTAAAGCCACCTGGACTACCCTTACCCGCACCCAGTCCCACATTTTGGATGCCGCTAAAGATTCCAAGTTGAATCATGAAGCGGGCACCCCCTGGCCGGTTCACGTATCCCCCCACGAAGACATTGACCAGGTCAAGGCATCTCTGCAGCAGGCGCTCTCCCCCGAAGAGCTGAGCCAGATTCGCGTCGCCATGCTGCCCGCCGAGGTGGATCAAATCGAAGAACACGGTCTGCTCTATTTGCCGAAAGATTATGTGGTGCCGGGGGGGCGGTTCAACGAACTCTATGGCTGGGACAGCTACTTCATCGTGCTGGGGCTGCTCCACGATGGCGAGATCACCCTGGCCCGCAACATGGTGGACTTGCACATTTACGAAATTGAGCACTACGGCACCGTCCTCAACGGCAACCGTACCTACATGCTCGACCGATCCCACCCGCCTCTGCTGACGCCTACCGTGCTGCGGGTATTTCAGCAGGTGCAGGATGAGGCCTGGTTGCGATCGCTCCTGCCCGCTATTGAAAACTACTACTTCTACTGGACGGTGCCCCCCCACCTGAATCCGGCGACAGGGCTGTCTCGTTACTACGCTTTGGGCCACGGCCCTGCCCCCGAAGTAGTTTGTGATGAGGTGGATGAGTACGGTCGCAGCCATTACGACCGCGTCTGCGACTATTACCGCATTTTTGCAGACGACCAGCCCTTCAACGACTATGACCTGAAGCTCTACTACGACGAGGAGCGCGACTGTCTGACGGAGCTGTTCTACCAGGGCGATCGCTCCATGCGCGAGTCGGGCTTTGACATCACCAACCGCTTTGGCCCTTTCAGCGCCGATATCATCCACTACGCCCCTGTTTGCCTCAACGTACTGCTGTATCAAATGGAGCGGGATCTGGCCCAAATTCACCAAATTTTGGGCCATCTCGACTCGGCTTCCCACTGGCAGCAGCAGAGCGATCGCCGTCGCGCCCACATCGACCAGTTTCTTTGGGACGACCGCACCGGCCTTTATCTGGACTACAACTTCCGTACCGGCCAGCGTCGCCCCTACCCGTTTGCCACCACCTTTATGCCCCTCTGGGCCGGGGTCGCCTCTGAGCATCAGGCAAAACGGCTGGTCGATAACCTCCCCATGTTTGAATCCTGCGGCGGCCTGCTCACCAGCACCCAGGTTTCTGGCAACCAGTGGGATGCACCCTTTGGCTGGGCACCGCTCCACCTGTTTGCCATTGCCGGACTGCGCCGCTATGGCTATGAAAAGGAAGCCCGACGCATTGCCTGTAAGTTCATCCATCTGGTGACCCAGGAGTTTGAGCGAAGCGGCACCATTATGGAGAAGTACGATGTTGTGAAATGCTCGGCCAATGTTTCCAACGAAATCCAGTTTGGCTATAGCTCCAATGAAATTGGCTTTGGCTGGACGAATGGGGTGCTGCTGGAGCTGTTGAGCTATTACGCTCAGTCGTCAAGCTGAACCGGGATTGGGTTAGGGGCGATCGCCCTGCGAGGGTTTGGCATTCAGCAATCAATCAGGGTTAAAACCCTCGAACCAATCACCCTTCCCGGTAAACGAAGGGTCTTCGTTTCTATCACTTGAAACCCTAAGGATTCATAGAGTTTCTGCGCCCGTCCGTTTTCAATATCAACACTGATAAACACAGGACTGGCTGTAGGTTTCGCCTCGGCAATACAGTGTGCCAGCAGTTGCCGACCAATGCCCTGGTTGCGGTGCTCAGCAGCCACCGCCAAACTGCCAATATAGAAGCTGCCTGCGGGATAGCTGTGCTGCAAAATGTGCCGCAGGAGAAGATATCGCACCCATTTTAGCCAGAGCCGTTGCCCGAAGCTGAGAACGTCGCGATAGTCGGCCTCATCGGTCACGCGGGCGGCAGGAACAAAGCTGGCCATCCCCACAACTCGGTGGCCAATGGCTGCCACCCGAACGTATTGATGGCTATACCGATTGTGCGATCGCCCGACGAAGTGGGTCAGCAAAGCGATCGCCTGTGGCCCAAAAATCAGGGCAAACAGCTCTGGCGCTGACTCGTAAATCAGCGCTGCCACCTCCTCTGGCTGATGGCGCTCCAGGGACATGGGGCCGAACACTACCGTCTCTTTTGGTTGAACCATAGGCAAAACAAACCATTCACCGCCAGGCTGTAGCGTACTGCTGTAAAGCAATCTATCGCAAATGGCCCCAAATGGAAAACGAGGGGGGATCCCCCCTCGCTCAAACTTAACTCAGGTAACCCAAACTTTATTGCTCAGTAGTGGCGTACAGCTTCGGGTTGGGAGTCGGCGCTTTGCCTTCAGGCCCTTGGGGTTCGGGCTTTTCTAGATACTCGAACTGGCCTTTACCATCGGGGCTGGGGCCTTTTGCCCAGCCGCCTTGCTGGCTTTCCGTGCCTTCAGACAGGTTCCAGAACTTGTAGGAGGTTTCCTGCTTCTCAAGCTCGCGGGGGAACTTGCTGGGGACGGGCAGCCCTTCCAGACCATCTTTCTTCAGCTCTTCGATTGCCGCCAGCCACTGGTTTTGGTGCATGGTATCCCGAGCAATCATGTAGCTGAGGGTGTCTTTGACGCCAGGATCGGTGGACATTTCGTACAACCGCACGGCTTGCAGACGGCCCTGGGCTTCGGCCTGCACGTTGGAGAAGAAATCCGCCATTAAATTACCTGAGGCAACGATGTAGTTGCCATTCCAGGGATAACCGACGCTATCAGTCGGCGCAGCACCGCCGCCGGTCATCACGGTGTGCTTGGGATTCATGCTGGCCATGATGATATCCTCGGCCTTCATACCGCCCATCACGCCCTCAACAATGGGGTCTTTAACCGCATTTTCCTGGTCCTGAACGGGCGCTTTGTCCACTAGATGAGCGATGAGGTTTGCCAGCATTTCAACGTGGCCAATTTCTTCGGTGCCAATGTCCAGCATCATGTCTTTGTACTTTGCTGGTCCCCGGCAATTCCAGCCCTGAAATAAGTACTGCATCATCACCGACATTTCACCAAACGGCCCACCAATCAGCTCTTGCAGCTTCTTGGCGTAAACCGGATCTGATTTCTCAGGCTTGGTGAAATACTGTAATCTTTTGGTGTGGTAAAACATACGTCTCTCGTATTGAGCAGCAAGGGAAAAAAGCGGCAGAACTTCGCAGATATTTTTTCCGCTCTTTTCTATCTTTAATTGTTAAATAATTGGCCTATAAATCCATCTGTCAAAATAAGAATAAGTCTTGTAAACCCTGCTTCCTGTGGCTTAGTCATTTTGAACCGTTTGCTGAATGTGGGATGATGCTTGAGAAGTCTTAGCTTGGGGCGCAAAACGTCTCGACTTCCCTAAATTCTTCTCAAATGCGCTCTCATGCTGGACAGTATCCTTTGGATTTTGCTGATGGGATTTTTCGTTGGGCAGATTGCTCGACGGCTGGGAGTACCTGCCCTGGTCGGGATGGTGTTGGCGGGAATCGTCCTGGGGCCGCAAGTGGGCAATGTGCTGAGTCCAGAGATACTAGGGGCGGCTGATGCCCTGCGGACTATTGCCGTCATGGTGATTTTGATGAAGGCCGGCCTGGGGCTTGACCGGGAGAAGCTAAAGCAGCAAGGCACGGTGGCGCTACGGTTGGGGTTTCTGCCAGCTACCTGTGAGGCGATCGCCATCGCTCTAGCCGCCACCTGGCTCTTTCAGTTCAACCTGCCTACGGGATTGCTCCTGGGCTGCATTATTGGCGCGGAGTCCCCAGCGGTCATTGTGCCGGGAATGCTGCGGCTCAAAAGTTTGGGTTGGGGCGTGGTCAAAGGCGTTCCCGATGCCATTTTGACGGGTAGCGCCCTTTCAGATGTGTTGTTGCTGTTGGTCTTTAGTCTACTGCTGGCGGTTCTGTCCCAGGATGCCCTCACTGGCATAACCTTGCCGGGAGGACTGACCCTCAGCGCCATCCAGTTGTTGCCGCTGCAAATCGTTTTGCAAATCGGGTTGGGGATAGTCCTGGGGTGGTGCGCGGCCCAGGCGCTGGTGTCTCTACTCGTGCGGCAAAACTGGACGCAGAAAGCGGTGCAGGATTCCCTTGTGGCAGCGGGTTTTGCCCTGTTTTTGGTTGTGCTAGCTGAGGCCGTTCCCATCTTCTCTGGCTACCTGGCGGTGATGGCGACAGGCTTCTTTCTGATTGAGCTGGATCCCCGGCTGGCGCGACGGCTCCGGACGGGCTTTGATAGCCTTTGGGCGATCGCCGAAATTATCCTATTTGTCTTACTGGGAGCCAGCATCCAGCCAGGGGTTTTGGCAGATGTCTTGGTGGAGGGCCTGCTGATTCTGATGATTGGTACATTCGTGGGGCGATCGCTGGGCTGGTATCTCTCGACCCTGGGCAGCAATTGGAACTGGAAAGAGCGGCTGTTTCTGCTGCCAGGGAATTCGGCTAAGGCAACGGTGCAGGCGGCCATCGGCGCAATTCCTCTGGCCCAGGGGGTGGAGGGGGGTTCCATCATTCTGGCGATCGCCGCCCTGTCTATTCTGGTTACGGCTCCCCTGGGAGCCTGGGCCATTCCCACCTTTGCGCCTAAGCTGCTGGAGCGGGGTGATGTCGATCCAACTAAGGTGGCGATCGCCCAGCAGGTGGTGCTTCTGGCCGCCGTTGACACTTCCCCACTGGCCCTGCGGGTGCTGGTTAAAGCCGCCGAGCTAGCGCGGCCCAGCGATGGACAGGTGGTGGTGCTGCATGTTTTGCAGGCAGATGATCCCAAGTCCATCAAAGCTCTCCAACGTCAGGCAAGCCAGCACCTGGCGGATATTCACCACCAGTTCATTACGGCGAGTGGGCCAGTGCCCGAAGTCATTTTGCATACGGCGCAGGCGTACGGAGCCACCGAGATCGTCATGGGTAAACGGGGGCAGCGGCGGCTGGAGGAGGTGCTGGTGGGTTCTGTTTCCCAGGCTGTTTTGGCAGCCAGTCTGCTGCCGGTGTTAATAGTGGACGAGCTTCCTAATGGGTCGTGAGCCAGTCTGGGACAAACTTCCAGGCGTCCCGGAGGGCTTGATCCCACTGCTGGTATTGGGGTTCTTTGCTGGCCACCAGCGCCCAAAACTCCGCCGAGTGGTTCATGTGCTGCGTGTGGCAAAGTTCGTGGATAAACACATAGCGCACCAGCTCCGGTGGCAGAAACAGCAGTTTGTCGTTCAGGCTGATGTTGTATTTGGTCGAACAACTGGCCCAGCGGGTCTTCTGGCGGCGGATGGAGATGGCATTGCAGGGTAGCTTTACCTCCTGACTCACCTCCCGCAGCCACGGCTCCAAATGGTACTTGGCCTTCTGGCGAACCCAGTGCTGCAGGGCAAACTGGCAGTAGGACTGGTCACTCACCGCGCCCCGCAACGTCAGGCAGAGGGGTTGGGGAACCTGGATGGTAATTTGCTCCTCCGCCGTGGGTTCATAGGTTATAGTCCATTCCTCGGTGAGCGATCGCAACAGAACAGTAGACGGCAGCAAGGCCTGGGTTTCATCCGATCGCTCCTGCCTCTGAAACTGCATAGTGCGAATGGTGGCCTCAATCCAGTCTTGCTTGGCTTCCAGGAAGCGGGTGAGCCGCTGGCGATCGCACTGGGGCGGCACCACCACCTCCACCTCTGCTTTGGTGGACACCTTGATGGTGATCCGCTTTGCCCGTTGGCTTTCGCGGATGCGATAACCCTTTAAGGTATAGGTTCTCAGCGGTGGGGGAGACGATTGCCCAAACCCCTTCGTCCGTCGAGTTTGCTTGCGCGGTGCCATGTCTCGCCCCCCTTTCCCATGTTCCAAATCCGGTGAACCAATGAGGCTGCAAGTCCAGCCGCCCGTGCTCCAATTGTCGTTGCCCGAAGGCGATCGCCGGAGCGCTAAGCCGCTAATATATCACCCTCTGGGTGATAACACGGTTTTACCTCACTTCCTTGCATCAAAGCAGTGAATTGGGTGGGTGAGTAGGTGGGTGGATGGGGGAATGGGTGGATGAGTTGCTGGGCTTTGACTCCAGAAACGCGTACATTGGTATTTTAGAACGTTGGTTCTGTACTGGTGAGCGCGTATGAACGCTGAACAACCGTTGGGATCGGTCATTCAAGGGTCTCTGAGTCAAGGTCTGGAGGTGCGGCTGCACCCCGATGTGTCCGTGGAAGACATGCGGGTGGGCAAGTTTCTCGTGGTGCGGGGGCGGCGATCGCACTTCTTCTGCCTGATGACGGATGTGTCTCTGGGCACCGCCAGCCCCCGCATCATGGCCAATCCGCCAGAACCCAGCAACACCTTTCTGCAGGAAGTGCTGGCCGGGACGGGCACCTACGGCACAGTGGAGCTGGCCCCCATGCTGATGCTGACGCCCGAACCGGGGAAGAGGCTGGCGGATACCGATGATACCAACGGCCCCAAGGCCCAGAGCAGCGCTGATGTGGAGCTGCTGCCCGTAAAAACGGTGCCCAGCCACTTCAGCCAGGTGTTTGAGGCCACCGAGCGAGACTTTCGCGTGGTGTTTGGCTGGGAGGATGATCCCCATCGGCGCAACTTCTCCATCGGCCAGCCCATTGATATGGATGTGCCCATCTGTCTGGATCTGGATCGGTTTGCCGAGCGCAGCAACGGCGTTTTTGGCAAGTCGGGCACTGGAAAGTCCTTCCTGACCCGCCTGCTGCTCTCTGGCATCATCCGCAAACGGGCGGCGGTGAATTTGATTTTCGACATGCATTCGGAATACGGCTGGGAGGCGGCTAAAGAAGGCAAGCACTTCAGCACGGTCAAGGGACTGCGTCAGCTCTTCCCCGACCGGGTGCAAATCTACACCCTCGATCCCGAATCCACCCGGCGGCGGGGCGTGCGGGATGCCCAGGAACTCTACATCAGCTACAGCCAGATCGACGTGGAGGATCTGGTGCTGGTGCGGGGCGAGCTGAACCTGTCGGAGGCGAGTCTGGAAAACGCTATCATTCTGCGCAATGAGTTTGGCAAGTCCTGGATCACCCGCCTGCTTTCCATGAGTAATGAAGAGATTCAGGAATTTTGTGAAGTGAAGATGGGCAGCAAGTCCTCCATCATGGCCCTGCAGCGCAAGCTCACCCGGCTGGATGACCTGAAGTACATTCGCAATACGGTGCCCCACGACTATGTGAACCAGATTCTCGACTCCCTGGAGGCGGGCAAGCATGTCATTGTCGAGTTTGGCTCCCAGTCCAACCTGCTGTCTTACATGCTGGCTACCAATGTGATTGCCCGCCGCATCCACGCCAACTATGTCCGTAAGGCGGAGACGTTTTTGCAGACGAAGAATCCCAGCGATCGCCCCCGCCAGTTAGTCATCACCATCGAAGAGGCCCACCGCTTCCTCGATCCCGGCACCGTGCGCCAGACCATCTTTGGCACCATCGCCCGTGAGATGCGCAAGTACTTTGTCACCCTGCTGGTGGTGGATCAGCGCCCATCAGGGATCGATACGGAGGTCATGTCCCAAATTGGCACCCGCATCACCGCCCTGCTCAACGACGAAAAAGACATCGACGCCATCTTTACCGGGGTTTCCGGCGGGCAAAACCTGCGATCGGTGCTGGCCAAGCTCGACTCCAAGCAGCAGGCGCTGATCTTGGGCCATGCGGTGCCCATGCCCGTGGTGATTCGCACCCGTCCCTACGATGAATCTTTTTATGCCGAAATTGGGGATACTGACTGGGAAGAGATGCCTACCGCCGCCCTGCTCCAGGCGGCTGAATCGGCGAAGGCCGATCTGGGGTTTTGAACCAAAACTAAACCCAGAAATCAGGGGTTTTGATAGGCTTGACTTTTTAAAGTGTTTAACCACCGTCTAAGGTGAGTCTTCAGGGGGATTCGGGAAGGAATTTGGGAGCATTCCAGGGGGCGATCGCCCCCAGTTGAATTAAGAAAAAATTAATCATTATCTCAGATGGGGCTAATCCTAAGTCAGCACCATGGTTTCTTACTGATGGTGGAACAAACTAGTTGTATTCTTCGACTAGGGAGGGCAGAAGTTGACTCCAGGAGAGGGAGCCAGCGGGCGACCTCTGCCGTACTGCTTTTTCAGCCGGGGAAATTACCCCTGAAACGTTCGGTTATTTCACTCCTGTTTCGTTTTCTTTCGAAGGCCCAAGGATTCACCATAGTAAATAAGGACGCTTTCCTAAGTCTGTCCGCTCACTAAGAGCACTGCTCTGTCAGATATTTTGTCTGACATTTTGTGTAGAGATCTAGAAAACCTGCCTTCCGGTTTATATCATTCATTTACCTTGTGCCAAACCGCTGGATTGATGCCTGTTATACACCACCACTGATCATTATCAAGGGGACGTCAAAAAATCGGTTGAGTTCACCCTTTCGGATGAATCGCAACCCTTTACTAACCCATAAACTTATAATACGATGGAGAAAAGACAAAGCCGTAATGACTTCGCTTTGCAGCGCCAGCGGTTCAAGAGTGACTGGGATAATGGCAACGCTGCTGTAGATAAGGAAAGAGAATGATGGATGGTCGGCAGTTGACTGATGTGATGATTCCTTCACGTCAGCTTTTGCGACTTTGTAAAGGCCGAGTGCCTTCATTTGCCTCCTCACGCGTTTGAGATTTTTGATCTGGACTGCCTCAGGCAGTTCACCTGTCAACAAACGGTTTCGAAAGATGCGTTGTCAATCGGCAAGCCAACTTAAACGAGACGCCCAATGCTCCATCTTGAAGCGAAGGTTAGTCGTCATGTCCCCTACCGTTCGTTCCCTTATTGTTGATTGCCCGGTTGAGATTGTTCCTGCCTGATGGGTACTGACCAGAGTCCAGTTCCACAAAGTTGCACCAGTTGGCTCACCGGGTTGTAACCCAATTCCTGCACTGTTGTCCGACGAGGTACCCTCGCGATGCCCATGAAAACTGAGAAAGCCAACGTTAAAGTTCCTAAGAAAGACTCCAAAATGATGTTTACGGCAGATATGGTAAGAACCTATCTGCACGAAATCGGTCGCGTGCCGCTGTTAACTCACGAGCAAGAAATCGTCTTCGGTAAGCAGGTTCAAAAAATGATGGGCCTGCTAGAGCTGAAGGAGGAACTGGGGAAAACGCTAGACCGTGAACCCACCCAGGATGAATGGGCTGAAAAGGCGAAGCTGACGGTAGAAGACCTCAACAGCATTCTACAGGTTGGGCAGCGGGCCAAGAAGAAAATGATCGAGGCGAACCTGCGGCTGGTGGTGGCGATCGCCAAGAAGTACCAGAAGCGCAATCTGGAATTTCTCGACCTGATCCAGGAGGGCACCCTGGGCCTGGAGCGGGGCGTGGAGAAGTTTGACCCCACGCGGGGCTACAAGTTCTCGACCTATGCCTACTGGTGGATTCGTCAGGCAATTACGCGGGCGATCGCCCAGCAGGCCCGCACCATCCGTTTGCCCATCCACATCACCGAAAAGCTCAATAAAATCAAAAAAGTTCAGCGGGAGCTGACCCAAAAGCTGGGCCGCAGCCCCAGCCCCGTCGAAATCGCTGAAGCACTGGAGCTGGAGCCAGCCCAGATCCGCGATTACCTGCTGATGGCCCGCCAGCCGGTGTCCCTCGACATGCGGGTGGGCGACAACCAGGATACGGAGCTGCAGGATCTGCTGGAGGACGAAGATGCCTCCCCCGAAAACTACGCTACCCAGGAACTGCTGCGGCAGGACTTGAATGACCTGATGGCCGAGCTAACCCCCCAGCAGCGGGAAGTGCTCACCCTGCGTTTTGGGTTGACGGACGGTCGGGAGCTGTCCCTGGCCAAGGTCGGCCAGCGGATGAACATCAGCCGGGAGCGGGTGCGCCAGCTTGAGCGGCAGGCCCTCGACCACCTGCGCCGCCGCAAAGCCTCGGTGAAGGGCTATCTGGCTAGTTAAGCAAACCTGTGGCCTGAATTGACCGGTATAGGGGCAAACAACCATTTGCCCCTGCCGGATTCTTGCGCGATTTTAATTGGCTTAAATATGAGAGCCAGATACATCTATCTTTTTATAACTTCACAGAAATTAACCCTGTGGTTTCGTCCAGGGAGAGGTTGCTGAAGCAGCCCAAACAAAATTTGTGAGAAATCTCCGTTCCTGTCCGTAATCTCTCGGGGAGGCGCTGTATCTCAGTTCAGTGGGAAGCTGCCTTGTAACCGCTGTGTAACGTTTCGAAAGGTTTGAGCGGGGGCTTCTCAGTTATTCGCTAGAGTTAAAGATAGATTCATCAATGTGTAGCTGTTTAGTTTTGAAGTAAGGGAGGATCAACGGTGCATACGAAACAAGCCAAAAATACGTCATCGTGGCGCTCCCTGGCGAGTGCGCGAATTGGCAGGCTCTGTTCCTCCACCGCTGGGATCGCGGCCCTGACCGTTGGCCTCTGGGCAACGGGTTTGGCAGGGGTTGTGGGACAGGCGAGTCAGCCCCCGGTCGAGTCAGGTGCAGCCCCGATCCCCACCGCTAAGACGGCGATCGCTCCCCTTTCCCAGCCGCTACCCGATGGCGTCTATCTCTATGGGCAAACCTCCGAGCCTGACCAGATCGGCGCAGTCTACATGGTCTTTGAAGTCACGGGACGGCAAACCGTAGGGGCGCTCTACATGCCCCACTCGTCGTTTGACTGCTTTCGGGGCGAGTTCCAGGCCGATCAGCTTTCCCTGATGGTGCGAGCCACCTACGAGCAGGAAGTGTTTCCCTATGCCGTTCCTCTCGACACCACAGCTCCCGTGGCGTCTGCCAGCGGTGAAGGGGTGACGGTGAGTCTGGTTGGCTTCCAACCCCTCGATACGGTCAGCTCCAACGACGAGCGCATTCTATCCACCTGCAAAGCCGAAACCTGGGAATAGCCGCCTGTTAGCGCCTAAGCATCGCGCTCCACGAAGATGATGTTTTCAGTGAACTGCTCGAAGGTGTCATCGTGGCTAATGACAAAGAGCTGCTTGAACGTGCGGATGTTGGCGATCGCCTCGGCTAAACTTTGGCGGCGTAGCCGATCCATATTGGTGGTGGGTTCGTCGAAGAAGGCCACATCGATATCGGCCAACACCCGCAGCAGCGCCAGCCGCACCGCCAGGGCCGCACACATTTGCTCCCCGCCGGACAGGTTAATGAAGCGGCGGCGATGTGCCCCCTCCTGCACGATAATTTCGTAGTCCCGCGTCCATTCCAGGGCGACGTTGGGACGGTTAAGCAGTTCCCGAAACAGGCGATCCGCTTCGTGGGAGATGGTCTGCACGTAGCGTTCGGTTACCCGTGGCCCTGCTTCCTTGTAAACCTTGCGGGCGAAGTTGATGAAGCGCTTGATCCGATCCTTTTGCTTGAGGTCGGCCTGGGCGCGATCGCGTTTCTCCGCCAGGGTTTTGAGCTTCGCCAGGGTGGCCTCCAGCTCTGCCAGAGTTTGCTTTTGCTGGGGCAAGCGGCCCCGTAGCTGATCCGCCTGACTGCGGGCCTCGGTGTAGTCGGCGTCCAGCTGCCGATGGTCGTCGGAATTGTACTGGGCGATCGCTTCGTCATGGGCCTGCTGCACCTCTTGATGCTCCTGCTCTAGCGTTTGGAGCTGGTGCTGGGCGGCTTCCAGGTCTGCCTGACGGACAGCAAGCTGGTCGGCTTCCTGCTGATTTTGCAGGTAGATCCGGTAGCTGGGCTGGTGGGTCTGGCGCTGGGTCTGCTGCTCGTCCACCCGGGCTTCCAGATCAGCAAAGGGCTGGAGCTTTTCTTCCAGATCCCGGAGCTGCTGCTCCAGGCGATCGCCCTCAGCTTGGGCCTGCTGATAGTTGGCCAGCACCTGATCCCGCGTTTTCAGCTCAGCGTGCAAAAGCTGGTGACGGCCCCTGGGGTTGTCTAACTGCGCCAGAGACTGGGTGAGGTGCGATCGCTGCTGCTGTCGTTCTGCCTGGGTATCGAGCTGGGCCTGGAGTTCCTTCAATCGCCCCTGGAGCTGCTCCCCTTCCCGCTGGCGTGCGGCCTGCTGGGCCAGTTTGTCCTCCAGATGGGTACAGTCGGCCCGGTGCTGGTAGGCGGTTTGGAGCTGGCGGGTGAGGTCGGTCACCTGCCGCTTCAGCTTGGGCACGGCAACCTGCTCCGCCAGGTCGGCCAGGATAGTTTGCAGGGTGGTGAGAATTTCGCTACTGAGGGCAGTTCCCGATTCCAGGGCAGCCGCGATGGGGGCGAGGGGATCAGGCCCCTGATCCGCTCCGGCTGGTCGTAGGGTTTGCAGGGTTTGCAGGGCAAGCTGGGCTTCGGTTTGGAGGCGATCGCCCCGTTCCCCCACCGTCGCCACCAGCTGCCGCAGCTCTGCCTCAAACTGGCGGGCTGCATCTACCCGGCTGATCTGGAGCTGGAGGCGATCGCGCTGCTGTTCCATATCAGGGATCGTCTCTACGACCGGCTCCAGGGATCGCAGTCGTTCAATGTCCTGGGCCAACTGCTTCCACTCGTGCCGCAGCCGCTGAAGCTGCTGGTTGCCCGCATCCAGCTCTAGCTGACACTGCTGTAGGTGCTGGAGCTGCTGATCTACCGCCGCCTGCTGCTGCTCTAGCTCGGTTTGCTGCACCAGCAGCGGTTCCAAAGTGGCCAGGGTGGATTCAATTTTCGTCAGGCGATCGCACTCCAGGCGCAGGGCTGTGACTTTGGCCCCGTGGGTGGCCAGGGCTTGCTGCTGGGTCTGGCGCTGCTTAATCAGTTTCTTTTGCTGCTTAGCTTGCTGATCCAGGGCCTGTAGGGCCGCCTCTGCCTGCTGGTAAGCCTCATACCCCGCCCGATGCTGGCTGCAGCGCTCAACGGCTTGCTGGGCCTGGGCAACGGCGTGCTGTCGGAGCGATCGCGCCTGGGCCTGTCCCGTGATCTGGGTGGCCAGGGTTTGCAGTTGGGCGGCCAGTTGCTGCACCTGCTGGGCCTGGGCCGCGAACTGATCCCGCTGGCTTTGCAGGTGGGTTAACTGCTCTTCCAGGGCCGTCAGCGTCGCCTCATCCTGCTGAATGGTCTGCTGGAGCTGCTGGTGGCGGGTTTGCACCGTCTCCCAATCCGCCAGCGCCTCCTCGTAATGGGCCAGATCCCGCTGAACCGCTTCAATTTGCCCATCTCCGTACTTCTTCAGGGCGGCCAGTCCGGAGTAGACCTGTTTGTACTCCTCCACTTTGAGGACGGCATCAAAGACCTGCTTGCGCTTCTCCGCCGTCAGCAAAAAGTCTGCCGTAAAAGTGCCCTGGGGAACGCCAATGGTGTTTTCAAACAGCCGCTCCAAATCCGTACCGGGCGATACCCCCAGATGTTGCCGCAGCCAGGGCAGCACTTCATCTTCAATGCGGGTGTAGGGTAGCCGCTGTCCCAGTTGGGGATCGTAGAGGCTGTAGCCCCGGCTGGTGCAGCGCATCACGTCGTAGGTGCGGGTATCCCGGCTGGAAACGAAAGACACCGTCGCCTGGGCGCTGCTGGCCCCGTTGCGGATAAAGTCTTCTTTGCGATAGTTGCCCCGGTAGTTGAAAAGCACCCAGGCGATCGCCTCCAGAATACTGGTCTTCCCTGCCCCGTTTTCACCACAAATGGCGTTGGTACCCGGTTGAAAGGAGAAATGGCGATCGCCATGGGATTTGAAGTTCTTGAGCGTAACCGAAAGAATTTCCATGCAATATCCAGCGCTTCTGATTAAGCAAACCCGGTAAAGGAGCACCGCCCGCCAGTTCCATTCAAGCCTTCCGGTCAAAGGTAACGGGATCCAGCCAGCGCAATACCTGCAGCTTGAGTTGATGCAAGTCCCGATAAAATTCCTGGCGGACAAACTGACCCAGGGCATCAATGGGAGAAAACGCATCTCCCGATTGCCAGGTCACATCCTGACCCAGGGGCGTGAGGTGGTTCCCCGGTAAAATGTGAAAGGTGGTCAGATCCGGAAACCGTAGCTGCAGAACGTCATTGAGGGTGAGGGTCTGGTCAATGTCATCCTGGCGGAACTTGATGAGCAAATTGCGCCGCACCGCATAGCGATCGGCAATGAGCTGATTGGTTTCGTCGGGGGACGGCACAAACTCCGCATCCAGCATCGGAGAGACCTGGGCAAATTGATTCAGCAGGGGGAAGGATTGGCGCATCCCCTCAAACACCGTCGAGAACTGGTTGGCCTGCTCCAGAAACGGGATGGAGCGACGGGCCGGGAAGTTGTTGAACGAGATGAAAATGTTGCCTGCCCGCTCCACCTCAAACAGGCTGCAAATCAGCAGGTGGAGCTTGCAGCCCATGCTATGGCCCAGCCCATAGACGGGCAGATAGCGCTGGCGCAGGATCTGCTCCTGGAGATAATCCAGCGCTCCTTCAAAGGCCAGGAGAGTGCTGCGGGCGATCGCCACGTGATCCATCGTGTTAATGAACGGCGTTGCCACGACGGCATAGCCCTGATGGGCCAGATGCTCCAGCAGCAGTCGGTAAGTGATTTGGGGCGCACCGGCGACAAACGCCCCGCCCAAAAAGTGAACAATGGCCCTGGGGCGGGAGGGCACCAGCAGCCAGTTTCCGGAAATTGCTTGCCAATCCATGCGGTCTACGGAGGGTTTAGAACAGTCGATCTATCGCGTCGATCCACATCTATCCTAAACGCTCTTTAGATTCTCGGAAGGGAGACAGCCGCAGGCTGCTTTGCCCCTAATCTTCATCCACGTAAATGGCCACCGCATCGCCCCGCACCCAGGCATACTGACCCGAGGGGGAAGCCGCCAGATACCAGTCGTAGCCATCGGCTCCACCTGCTACCTGGGTGAGGGTGACCCACTGCCCGGGCACAAACCGCGTCAAGACAGAATAGACCGTTCCTGGCCCTTCCCGGCCCGCCAACTGATTGCGACCATAGACCAGGGCGTAGACGGGATAAATCTCCTGGCCGTGGAGCAATCGGGGACTTTCGGTCTGGGCAGAGACGACGGGGGGCGGGGCGAGTAGAGGCGAGGGCTGCCCTCCCGGAAAGGGGCCGATCTGCAACGGGGACAGGATGATCACCTCTCGGCGGTGTAGATTCCGGCCATGACGGGGACGGATGACCGGGTGATCGCGGTAATAGTCGCGATCGCGGTGAACCTCGTCACTGCGATAGATAATGCGAATCTGCCGATCGGCATAGGCCGCTTCCGGCAGCGTAACCAGCGCCAGGGACAGTAGGAGAGTTGTGGCCAGTCGCTTCATTATCTGCGTCCTCGATAGCCTGAACAGCCGATAGCTCAATCACTCACTGGCGCATCACCAGCAAAGGGTTTCAGGTGCGATCGCCCCCCTTTGCCCCCAATATACCCGTGCTTTTACTTAGCGGGCTGGAAATGGGACAGTTAGGAGATGCTGTGCCAGATTGACATCCAGGACTGTGCCAGTGCCTAAATTTCCGGCGATCGCCCTGGCTGGCTGCCCCACGTCCCCCAGATGATCCAACACCAGCACCGCCTGGGAGAAATCCTGGTGGCGGGTGTAGTCATTCACCGTCACCACGGTTCTGAGTCCCGCCTGGGAGGCCGCCGCCAGCCCGTGCTGGGAGTCTTCGATCACCAGACAGCCATCGGGATCAAGCCCCAGGTGATCCAGCACGTAGTGGTAAATATCGGGGGCGGGCTTTTTGGCGGGCACGATGTCTCCAGCGGCAATCACCGCAAACCAGTCGGGGCTGTCGGAACCCAGGGCGGTTTCCAGCAGGGCGATGACATTGTCGGGGGCGCTGGTGGTGGCGATCGCCAACCGGATCCCTAACTGACGGGCCTCGTCCATCAGCCGCCGCACCCCCGGTCGCAGGGGGATTTTACCGTCCTGGACTAACTGCCGGTAGTGGATTGTTTTGGCGGCGTGCAGGTCGGCAATCAGGCGGGACAAATCGGCGGGGTCGGACAGTTTCGCCGGTAGCTGGTAGGCCGGATCATCCCTCTGGGCATAGCGATCGATGAAATAGCGGATGCGTTCTTTGCCACCCGCGACGGTCAGCAATTCGCCATAGAGATCCTCATCCCAGTGCCAGGACAGGTTGGCGGCGGCAAAGGCCCGGTTAAAGGCCACCCGATGCCCGTCGCGCTCGGTTTCGGCCAGAGTCCCATCCACGTCAAAGATGATGGCTTGCAGGGTGGCCATGGGCTACAGCTCCCGCCGAGATTCCTGTTCGGGGGCGGCGTGGAACCAGAAATAGTCGGCGATCGCCTCCCCATCTTCCGATTCCCGCCGATCTCGGCTTTCCTGTGAGGGATTGAGCAGCACCGTGGCCTGGGAAAACTGCCCTTTCCACTGGGAATCGGCCTCCACCCGGCGCGTCACTCGACTGGGAATGCCATAGCCATACATGATGTGCCCCTGACCCGCCAGCACAATTACCTGGTGGGTGGGGTTATCGACGAGAAACTGGGCCACGCTTTCGGCCATGGTTTCGTCCCAGAGCACCTGGGCCAGGAAGAAGTTATCAAAGTTACGGCTGCTGCCGTGCGCCCCGTGGCCATCGTAGACTTGGCGAATCCACTCCCGGTAGGCATCGTTATCGGTGCGAATTTCCGAAACCGGGGGAATCCACTGGAAATCATCCTCCGCAAGGCCCTCCAGCCCTTCACGGGCGACCTGCTGCGTGATTTCGGCGGGGGTATTGGCCGCCAGCACCGGCACGCCCCGCAGCTTGGCAAATTCCAGAATCGGCTCGTAATAGCTCCAGGGATAGCCCCAGCGCTGATCGTATTCGCTTTGCCGCCGCAACTCTGCCGCCGAAATTTGACCGGCCAGATAGCTGTCTATCACTGGCTGAAAGGGGCGTTGAAACATCTCCATGGCGATCGCCAGATTCGGGTTCTCGCGATAGAGCTTCTGAATGATGCTAAGCTGGGCGGCGTGGTCGTCGGGTTGATTGTGAGTTTCTCCGAGATACACCACGTTGGCCTCCCGTAGCGCCCTGGGAAGGGTTTGGGCACTGGGTGGAAACCGATGGGGGGCATCTCGTACGGAAAGTTCGACCGGCAGGGAAGATGAAGACACGGGGGAGACCTGGTAGGTCGTCAACGCCAGCGCCAGGAGCGCTGCAGCTCCCAAAGGCAATGTAATTAATCTGACCATGATATTTAGCGAATAGAGAATAAGGACGGGCAAGCAGCTTAGCGGTCGATTGGCCGGTGGCCGATTGACCTGAGAGCGGGACTGAAGGGCGAAAGATGAGCGTCATCCATCTCCCTAATGCGATGCTAGCGCGTTCCCTCCTGTCAAGTTTCCTTAAGCTCCTATCCCAGAGCATTAAACTTCGTTGCGAACCCCCTGGGGAATTGATGCCCTCGTGTTACCTTCTATGACGGTTGGCAACGTTTGAAAGCCAGTTCAAGCCCAAGTGGCGCAGCGTTTAGAGAGGAAACCCAAGTTGATTTCTAGCTCCCCTTCCGTCGCTCAAAACCCCGTACTTCGCGAAGATTTCAGTGAGTACGTGGCCCACCTCCAGCTTCACATGGCGTTACAAGCCCGCAATTTAGTTCCCCGGCTTACCCAGGCCGATGACAGCCGAGAGCAGCTTTTGCAGCAAACCCAGGCTGATTTTGAGAAATACGTATCCCGTCAGTTGCGCTAGCCCCTGAGTGCTTAAGCACAGTTGATTACAACTTACGGGGGCGCACACCCCCGCCGGGGGTGCATACCCCCAAGAAAATAATTTTGTTTACCTGTTTAATTCACCCGATCAGTTCTCGGCAAGCTCCCCCGGATTAGGCATCATGGTTAAGGTGGTGCCGCCATTCCGGCATTGCTCAGGAGTTATCCATTGAAGGGAGTTTACGCTTGAGACGTTTAATGGCGACGCTGAACGGGCAACAGCAGTTGAACCTACTGGTGCTCTTTACGGCAGGCCTTTTATTTTGGTCGGGGCTGGCGTCTATGCTGCCCACCCTTCCCCTCTACGTTCGCGATGCGGGGGGTAGTAGCCAGCAGGTCGGTATCGTAATGGCCTGTTTTGCGGTGGGGCTGCTGCTCTCAAAGGCGTGGCTCTCCCGGTTGGCCGACGAGCAGGGGCGGAAGCTGGTGCTAGTTATTGGTATGAGTGCGATCGCCCTGGCTCCTTTAGGCTACCTGGCTTTCCAGTCAATCCCCATCCTGATGGCCTTGCGAGGGTTTCACGGCATTAGCATTGCGGCCTTTGCCACAGCTTACAGCGCCCTGGTGATCGACATTTCGCCGCCTCAAAACCGGGGAGAAGTAATTGGTTACATGAGTCTGGTAAATCCCATTGGGTTAGCCCTGGGGCCAGCCCTGGGAGGTTTTTTACAGGAAACGGGCGGCTATACTCCGGCGTTTCTATCTGCCACCGCTTTAGGGGTGCTGGGCTTAATTTGCACGGCCCGGGTGCAGGAATCGCCAATCGCCAGCGCCGGTGGAGCCGCCCGTCCTGAGACCGATCAAAAGTTTTGGAGCCTGTTGGGGTCAGAGCGGGTGCGCGTTCCTGCTTTTGTGCTGTTAATGGTGGGCATTGCCTTTGGCACCATCAGCACCTTTGCCCCCCTGTTTATCACTTCAGTTGGCGTTGACCTGAATATTGGGCTGTTTTACACGGCAGCGGCGATCGCCAGCTTCTCTGTCCGTATCCTCATCGGGCGGGCCTCCGATCGCTACGGGCGAGGGCTGTTCATCACCCTCAGCCTCATCCTCTACAGTGGCGCGATGCTCATCCTCTGTCAGGCCACCACTGCCGCCCTATTTGTATTAGGTGCCATCTTCCAGGGAGCCGCTGGGGGCACCATCATCCCTATGACGGCGGCGTTGATGGCCGATCGCTCCTACCCCAACGAGCGGGGTCGGATGTTTGGCCTGTGCATGGTGGGCTTTGATGCGGGCATTGCCGCCGCTGGCCCCATTATGGGTAGCTTTGCCGATTCCGTGGGCTTTCGCCTGATTTTTGGCTGTGTTGCCGGACTGATCCTGATCGGGCTGGCCGCTTTTCTCACCCTGTCTAGTAAGGACATGGCCCACTCCTTACGGTTTGCCCTGGGCCGGGGCCAGGATCTTTACGCGGTCGATTAGATATAGCCCTACAGGCTAAGGTTTGAGTGTGGAACCCCCGCGACGCGGGGGTTCCACACCTTTTAAAGGTTCTAACGCGAAAGCGTAACGCCATATACGCAGGGATGGGTACCCATTTAAGGAGATTTCCAGAAAAAAATTTACCCTCGGTTGAACGGTTGGTAGGGCAAATGGCCATTTGCCCCTAAGTTGTCTGGTAGGAGCATGCTCAAAAATTTCCTAAGTTGGGAGATCCTGGTTGGATAGGGAGTCAGAATTCAGGAGTCAGAATTCAGGAAGGAGCTGGCTCCTGAATTTATTCTTGAGAAAGGCGGGCCGCCTTACTAAGCCTGATGGAGGGGCACTTGCTGTCGGTTCTCGGGGTCGGGCGGTAGCTCTGCCACCAGCCCCAACAGCTCATGCTCAGTGAGGTTACGCTTGAGCTGCCCCGACCGTAGCCGTACCTGTTCCAGCAACGAAGAAGAGGCGGTTGATCCCAGCGTAATTCCGTGGGCCTGGAGAAAGCTTTGCAGCAGGTGACGCCCCGAATGCTTACCCACCACCAGTTGATGGGCCATCCCCACCAGCTCTGGGGGAAATGGCTCATAGGTGAGGGGCTGCTTGAGCACGCCATCGGCATGGATACCCGATTCGTGGGTGAAGGCGTTTTGACCCACCACCGCCTTCCAGCGGGGCAGGCGATCGCCCGAAGCCTCTTCTACAAAGCGCGAAAGGGTAGGCAGTTGGGTGGTATCAATGCCCAGATTCAGTTGGTCAATCCGCTGGAGGGCCATGACTACTTCCTCCAGAGCGGCATTACCGGCCCGCTCCCCTAGCCCATTGACTGTGGTGTTGATGGAGGTGGCCCCTGCCCGTACCCCAGCGATCGCGTTAGCCGTTGCCATTCCCAGGTCATCATGGGTGTGAATTTCGACTGGAATGGGCAGGGCTGTCACCAACCGCCGCACCCGGTCGTAAATGGCGAATGGGTCGAGAATGCCCACCGTATCGCAGTAGCGGAACCGGGATACGCCCCAGGCCGCCACCTGCTGGGCCACATCCAGCAAGAAACTTTCATCGGCCCTGGAGCAGTCTTCGCCGCCCACGCTGACATAGAGGTGCTGATCGAGGGCAAAGGCGATCGCCCCCTCCAGCCGTTGCCACACTGCCTGCCAGTCGCCATTGAACTTGGCCTCGATTTGCACGGTAGAGACGGGAATGGAGACATGTACTCGCTGCAAACCACAGGCCAGGGAAGCCTCCAGGTCGCTGCGCACCGCCCGATTCCACCCCAGCAGGTCGGCCCGCAGGTTAAGGGCTTGAATCTGGGCGATCGCCGTTGCCTCATCTCCCCCCATGGCGGGAATGCCTACTTCGATCTCGTGAATACCGATGGCATCGAGAATACGGGCGATCGCAATCTTTTCATCGATGGTAAAAGCGACCCCAGCGGCCTGTTCGCCATCCCGCAGGGTAGTGTCATTGATGCGAAGCTGTTGCATAGATGCCTTCTCAGTTGGAGCCTGTTGCTGGTTAAGGGATGCTGGAGAGCAGAGCAAGCAGCCTAAGGGAGATCGAGGGCCGCCCTGGTCCCGATTGAAAATCTATCTAACGGGGGCTGTGTGGTTTACAATTGTAGGCTCCTTCCCTGGGGGCAAGGCGAATCGTAAGGGTTATTAAAGGAAAGCGGGTCCGCAACCGCCAAGCCCCTACTTAAGGCGGAAAACCCTGAGAATCCATCAGGGAAGCACATCAAGGAATGTTGCAGGATCGTCTCACTTACCCTGGATGATCGTCGGTGTCCCCCCGGAAGGTGGTAGGATAAAGATGTTAAATTCCTGTATCCCGACCGGATTACCGGGGAATCTTATATCAGCAACGCATCATGGTCTCCACCCCTCCGTCACCCAACGTCAAAGCTCTGTCCAAACTGGAAGCGCTGAAAGAGCGCAGCAATGCCCTGCGGGAGCCAGTTGCCACCGAGATCTTAGAAGATACCAACTACTTCAGTCAGGACGGCATCCAGATTCTCAAGTTTCATGGCTCCTATCAGCAAGACAACCGCGATAACCGGGTCAAAGGTCAGGAAAAAGACTATCAATTCATGCTGCGCACCCGGAATCCTGCCGGATTTATCCCCGCGCCCCTTTACCTGGCGCTGGATCAGCTCTCCGACCAATATGGAAATCAAACGCTGCGGGTGACCACGCGTCAGGGCTTTCAGCTCCACGGTGTCCTCAAACAAAACCTGAAAACGGTGATCGCTACCATCGTGCGCCACATGGGGTCGACCCTGGGAGCCTGCGGCGACCTCAACCGCAACGTCATGGCCCCCCCCGCTCCCTATAAAAATCGGCCTGAGTATGAATACGCCCGCGACTACGCCCACCGCATCGCCGATCTGCTGACTCCCCAAACCGGGGCCTACTACGAAATCTGGCTGGATGGGGAAAAGGCTATCACCGCCGAAGAACATCCCGATGTGGTCGCTGCCCGCCAGCGCAACGGCACGGGCACCGTTTTTCACGACAAAGAAGAACCGATCTACGGCACCTACTACATGCCCCGCAAGTTCAAGTGCTGCGTAACGGTGCCAGGGGACAACTCCGTCGATCTGTACTCCCAGGATGTGGCTCTGGTGGTAATCACCAACGACCAGGGTGAGCTGGAAGGGTTTAACGTGCTGGCAGGCGGCGGTCTGGGGCGCACCCACAACAAAGAAGAAACCTTTGCTCGCCTGGCCGACCCCATTGGCTATGTGGACAAGGACGACGTTTACGACCTGTTGAAGGCCATCGTTGCCACCCAGCGAGACTATGGCGATCGCGACACCCGCCGCCACGCCCGTATGAAGTACCTGATCCATGACTGGGGAGTAGACCGCTTCCGGGCCAAGGTAGAAGAGTACTTTGGTAAACCCATCGCCCCCTTCAAACCCCTACCGGAGTTTGAGTATCGCGACTACCTGGGCTGGCACGAGCAGGGAGACGGCCAGCTGTTCCTGGGTATTTCCATTGAAAATGGCCGGGTCAAGGATGAAGGATCGCTTCAGCTAAAAACGGCCCTGCGGGAAATTGTGGAGCGGTTTGAGCTGCCCATGCGACTCACCCCCAACCACAACCTGGTGTTTTACGACATTGATCCGGCCTGGCAGAGCGACATCGACGCCATCCTGCGGCGTTGTGGCATCCAAAAAGAAGACGAGATCGATCCCCTGGTGCGCTATTCCATGGCCTGTCCAGCCCTGCCCACCTGTGGTCTGGCGATTACCGAGTCGGAGCGGGTGCTCCCCAGCGTCATGGAGCGAATTCGCGCCCTGCTGAACAAGGTGGGTCTACCCCAGGAAAAGTTTGTCGTGCGCATGACCGGCTGCCCCAACGGCTGTGCCCGTCCCTACCTGGCGGAACTGGGCTTTGTGGGGCAGGCCCCTGGCGCGTATCAGGTGTGGATCGGGGCCGACCCCAACCAGACTCGACTGGCTGAGCCTTACCAGGAGCGGATGCCCATCGACGATCTGGAAAAAACCCTGGAACCCTTGCTGGTCTTTTTCAAGCGCGATCGCCAGCCTGACGAAAGCTTCGGGAATTTCTGCCATCGGGTGGGCTTTGATGCCTTGCGCCAGTTCACCTCCATTTACAAAATGGGATCAGGTACCACCCGCAACAACTCCACCCACCGCATCGGGGTCAACGACGAGGTCTACCAGCAGCTCAAAACCGTCGCCAAGCGCCAGGGCAAGCACATGACCGAGCTGGCCTGCGAGGCGATCGCCGCCTACCTAAACAGTCTGGAGCAGGGCGGCGACCAGCCCTCAGACTAGTGGTGAAACGGCACCAGCAGCAGCGGTAGCACCGCCACCAGCAGCCAGAGGCAGGGGGGGCGATCGCTCGGAATCTCCGGTTGAGCTTCGGTGAGCAGGGCGTCGATGCGCTCGGCCATGCGATCGCCCACCACCGAGCAGCTAAAGGCAGCGGCGGCGGGGTGGGGCGGCATCAGGGGAGCCTGGGCCACCTGCACCAGCGACTCCGCCAGGGTGAGGGAATCCACCGCCTGGGTGGCCCACCGATCGGCCCGAATTTCCCGCAGCAGCACCAGTTCCTGCCAGAGCGGCTGGGAATGGGGCAGCCAGGCGGTCAGTCGTCGTAGCCATCCCAACCAGAAGAACCAGAAAGTGTCTCGGTAATAGCCGTGCCCAGCCTCGTGGGCCAGCACCGCCTGGAGATGGGCGTCATCCAGCAACTCGATCAGCCCCTGGCTCACCACCAGGTCGGGCTGCCAAAATCCGATTTGAGCGCTGTAGGGCAGATCCGTGGCTAGCAGGCGATAGGAGTAGCCGCCGGTAGTCTGCTGCGGTTGGCTTCTGATGCAGTGAGCTGACCGCCAGCTTTTGACTGCAAGAACAACTAGCCAGCCCAGGGCCGTCCCCAAAAAACCCCAGGCGACCCCATAGGTGAGCATTCCTTCCCAATAGGTGACCATTTGCCCTGCATAACCCATGCACGCGATCGCCAGGGCGGTCATCAGCAACAGCAACCCCGGCAGCAGCATGGCCAACTGGGCCTGTTGCCAGCGCTGAGCATAGGTTCCTGCGGGGCACCAGCACTGGCGAATGCCCCAGGCGATCGCCACCACTACCACCATTAATCCCAAATGCATCATGACTGACTCTCTCGCTGCTGACGGGCCGCTTTGATGCGCTGGGCGATCGCTTCCAGTTGCTCCCAGGTGGGCGTGTCCAGGCAGTCAGCAAAGGCGGCCACGATGTCGGGGTTGCTCACCGCCAGAAATTGCTGGAGCTGCTCATGTGCCCGCAGCACCTGGGCCTCGTGATGCGACACCCGCGATCGCCAGCGGAAGGCCTTGCCCGTGCGATCGCAGACCAGCCAACCCTTTTTGGCGAGGCGGTTGAGCACGGTGGTGATGGAGGCGTAGGCCAGATCTCGGCGGGGATCGGCCAGGATGCGATCGTGAATGTCTTTGACGGTGGCAGAACCCAGTTCCCACAGAATCTCCATGATCTCGGCTTCCAGGGTTCCCAGGCTCAACTGTTTAGGAATGTAGTCGGGGAGGGGGGGCATGGTGTGGGGATGGTTTGGGGTAGGCGGTACTTCAGTTTTGAGTTTTGAGTTTTGAAAGCGCGGGCTGAACATCCCGTCGCGCAAGCATCCTGCTTGCATACACACTGCCGCTGCAGGCTGGAAGCCAGCGCGAAAGGTTTTGAGATAACTTAAATCAGGCGTAGCTCTGAAATAGCTTTGATTATAGCCAGTACCGCCATCATCAGATGATGCGGATTTGCGGCGATCGCAGGACGGCTCGGCAATCGTCCCAAAACCCGCCAGCCTGCTAGGGACAGGGTGTGCGGCCTGATCCGATTACCCCATCAAGGATTAAGCCCCTTCCTGACCGCCGTTAGATGCGCACCTTGACTGTCACAATTCGAAAACTCAAACGATTGCACGCCTGCCCAAATCCTCCCTCGGACAGAATCACGGTATCGAGCGGTTAAGGAACGCGGGATGCCAACGCGACAGCTTTGGGGCGATCTGCCCATCTGGAACGAGCCGGTCTGGCCTGATTTGTTATTTCAGCCCATCGGTCCATTCATCAGTCCATCTATCCATCATTCTGGATCTCAGAAACTTGAGGGATTCGCTCTCTCGTTAATAGACGAACAGGTTGCCCACTCGGAGCCAGCCGCAGGGGACGACCTGTTTGGGCAGACGGTTGCCGCCACGCTCAATGCTGCCCTCCAGCAGGCGCAGGACTACCTCACAGACCTGGCCCAGGGAGAATCCTTCGTTCAACAGTTGGCAATTGCCTTTGGCGATCGCTTCGACCAAACCCAGTCGATTGCCCTGGCCGATGACTGGCGCACCGCCACCTTCGCCCTGCTGCCTGCTCTGGAAATTCGCTCTGCCTCTGATCTCAATGGAGCTTACGGGGCCTTTGCCGCTGGGCGCGATCGCGTCTACCTGTCTGCGGAATTTTTGCTGCAGCACGGGAACACGGACGCTGGCCTGGATGCCGTCACGGCGGTGCTGCTGGAGGAGATTGGCCACGCTGTTGACGTTCGTTTGAACCAGACGGATACCCCCGGTGATGAAGGCGCGATTTTCTCCCTGGTGGCCCAGGGAGCCTTGCTGGATGAGCCGACCCTGCAGTCCCTGCGCTACGAAGACGACACGGTGGTGCTGGCCCTGGATGGGGAAGATATTCTCCTGGAGCAGGCCACCCCTGGGCTAAACCCCGCCTTTGACCTGATTGGCCTCACCCAGCTGCGCAACGATCCCCAGTTTGCAGGCATTGATGGCAGCGGCGTGAGCGTCGTGGTGATTGACACCGGGCTGGACCAGACCCACCCTTTGCTGAGTCCGGGCTACGTTACCGGTTACGACTTTGTGACGGGCAGCAGCAACCCGGTAGACCGCTGGGAGCACGGCACCCATGTGGCGGGCACCATCGGCGCACGGGATGAAAATATCGGCGTTGCCCCGGATGTGAACCTGATCGGTCTCCAGGTGTTCCAGAACGGCTATGCCTCCAACCGCCGCATCGAAGACGCTTTGGAATGGGTAGCAGCCAATCGCGATCGCTACAACATTGTGGCTGTCAACCTGTCCCTGGGGAACGGTTTCTTCTCCTCCGTTCCGCAGGCCAGCAGCAGCATTCTCTATGACGATGTGCAGCGTCTGGAGGCAGCAGGGGTGACGGTGGTGGCCGCCGCTGGCAATTTCTATAAAAACAACGAGTATCCCAACGTCGCCGAACCCGCCATCTTCAGCACCCTCTCGGTGGGGGCGGTCTGGCAGGATGGCGTGCAGCGAAATGTCTACTTTAACGACGGGGCAGTCGATTACACCACGGGAAGCGATCGCATCGCCAGCTTCAGCCAGAGACTCAGTGCTCCCAATACCCTGTTTGCCCCCGGAGCCTTTATCCGCAGCACCGTACCAGGAGGCAAAACCCGAAACATGGCGGGCACCAGCATGGCCTCGCCCATGGTGGCGGGGACGGTGGCCCTGATGCAGGAGGCAGCCCTCCAGTTTGGCAAGCGTCGGCTCTCCCCCGATGAGGTGGTAGACATTCTCCAGAGCACCGCCGACCCGGTGTACGACGGCGACGACGAAGATGACAATGTGCGCAACACCAACCTCAGCTACCCCCGGCTGGATGTGTATGGGGCGATCGCCGAGGTGCAGCGGCGGTTGTCGCAAACTACCCCCGGCCCGATTAGCCAGTCCAATGACGCCAACCGCACCCTCACCACCGCAACTTCAATCTCAAACCTGACTGTCCCCACTGGGGCCAGTTTGGGCAGCGATGGGGGCGTTGCGGTCGGAGCCAGCGATGTGGATCTCTACCGATTCCAGGTCACCACCTCCGGCCCCGTCACCCTCACCCTGGAGGCCGATCCCACCCAGCCCCAGGATGTAGACACCTACCTGCGGCTCTTCAACGCCAGCGGGCAGGAGCTGGCGGCGGATGATGAATCCGGGGCGGGGGGCTTTTCCCAGCTCACCATTGCCCTGACGCCAGGCACCTACTACGCCGGGGTGAGCGGTGACCCCAACCGCACCTACAGCCCCACCACGGGCAGCGGGGTGGCCGGGGCGATGGGGGCCTATCGCCTGCGCTTCAGCACCCAGGGAAGTGACGCCGATGGTGTCTTGACCGGAGCTACGGCCATCACCCCGGGGAGTGAGTCAGAACCGCAGCGCCTGAGTGGCGTGATCGGCCAGGACGGCACCACCCCCGTGCAGTTGGCAGATGTAGACATCTATCGGGTACAGGCTCCCAGTAGCGGCAGACTGCTGCTAGACATCGATACGCCCTACGCCAGTGGCCAGTTTGTCGACTCCTACCTGCGGGTTTTCAACGCCAGCGGCCAGGAGGTTGGTTTTAACAACGACGGGCTGGCGGTAAACGGTCTGGGCGATCGCACCGAATTTGCCACGGTCTCTGGCCAGGTCTACCGCAATCCGGCTGATCCGACCACCTGGGAAGGCCACACCAGCGACAGCTTCCTGGAGGTTGCCGCCAACCAGGGAGAAACCTACTACATCGCCGTGTCGGGCCAGTCCAACCGCACCTATGCCCCCAATACCCTGACCAGCCGTCCCCTGGCCGCTGAGTCTGGCCGCTATGACCTGGCGATCGCCTTTGCCAGCAACGACCAGAACGGCACCCTCGCCCAGGCCAGTTTGCTCCCAGCCCTGCCCCTGGATGGGATTGCCCGTCTGGAAAGCATTGGTAGCGATCGCCATAGCCGCACAGGGGCAACAGTCACCGTGGGCGATCGCGATGTGGATGTGTTCCGGGTCTCTGCCCCCACCGCTGGCATCCTGGACATCGACCTCGACTCCTATGGCGATGCGTCCCTCACCAACCGGGTGGATGCCGCTGCCTTCCTGTTTGACGGGACGGGGCAGTTACTGGGCCAGGTGGACGATGTGGACGGCGCAGACCCCCAACTGCAGTTCCAGATTCAGGCCAATACTTCCTATTACGTGGCGATCGCTGGCTATGGCAATCGCGGCTTTGACCTGTCCCAGGCGGGCAGCGGGGCCGCAGGCGATACGGGTGACTACCGAATCACCAGCCGCCTGCAGAGTGCTGAATCGGTTACAAATCTGACGGACAACACCCTGGGCAGCGCCGCAGTTCAGGAAGTGACCATTGGCTCCATCACCACAGGCACCCTCGGCGAAGACCAGGGCTTCATTCTGGGCGGCACCGATGTTGATCTGTATCGCCTCACCCCCACCGCCAGCGGGGTGGTCACCGTACGCACCCTGGCCGCCGAGGCGTTCAGCGCCGACACCTACTTGCGGGTGTTTGACGCCGCAGGCCAGGAACTGGTGGCCAACGATGACGAAAATGCGATCACTCGTGGCAGTGGCCTACAGGTCACCGTGAACGCGGGTAGCAACTACTACATTGGGGTGAGCGGAGCCGGATCGGGTGCCTACGACCCAGTCACGGGGCTGGGGGCCACGGTGGGCAGTCAGGGCGGCTACACCCTGGCGGTGATGGCCGCATCGGGAACGGACACCCTCGGCGTGACCCTGACCGGTACCGCAGACGCAGACGACCTGCTGGGCACCGAGGGGGACGACTTTCTGGTGGGTCAGGGCGGTGGCGATCGCCTCACCGGGCTGGGCGGCAACGACACCCTCATCGGCAACGGCGGGAAAGACACGCTGCTGGGTGAGGCCGGGGCCGACTGGCTGAATGGCGGCGGTGGCCGGGACACCCTCACCGGGGGCGATGGCGATGACACCCTGGTGGGCGGCGGCGGTAGGGACACACTCACGGGTGGCGACGGGGATGACCGCCTCGACGGGGCCAAGGGGCGTGACCTCCTGCGTGGCGGCCAGGGTCGCGACCAGTTTGTCCTGCAGGCCAAGCGAGGGCGCGATCACATCCTGGACTTCGACCTGGGTCAGGACCGGATGGGCCTGAAGGGAATCCGCTTCGCGGATCTGTCCATCCAGCAGACCGGTCGCCACACCCTGATCAGCCTGGACAATACGGCCCTGGTTCGGCTGGATCGCATTCAGGCCGACGACCTCAGTGCGGCTGATTTTGTAAACCTTTGAACGGTTCTGCCGGATACGGGGGCAGTTGCGACGAGTCGTGCCGACAGTCCCCCTGCAACTCACCCGTGCATTCTACAGGGCATCTACTCAACCCATAGCTCAACCAACGGTTGATATCGAGCTGTGCCAATTACATCGGTGGACGGCCATCGGCAACCCGTCCCGACGGGAAGCGTCCCCAAATCCAGGGGAAATTGTGATATCTATCACACTTGACCACGTTCCAAATCACTGACAAATTTACGCAAACACCAGTCATACAGCAGGGATAGGCAACCATGAACTCATTACTCAAGCTCGCACTTCTTACCGCCTTTGGGCTGGGAACCCAGGGAATTAGCGCGTCTGCCGTGGCTGCCGCCACATTCGGGCAACAGGATCTGAACCCGGATCGGGTGATCGCCATCGCCTCTCCGGTGGGTACCCGATCTCACCAATTGCTGATTTTGGAGCAGTTGAGCGATCGCCGTCCCTGTTGGCGAGAAGACGGCGACGCAGTCGATCCCCTGCTTCTAGAATTTGACTTCACGGGCATCTGCGGTCGCGGCACCGACAGCAACGGCTATTCCCTGCGGGTAGGCGGCGAAGATTTGGGCTGGCGCTACAGCCTGCGCATCGTGCCCAGCGGCAACACCCTGCGGCTGGTGGCCAGCTCCAATACCAATCGCAGCGAACCGCCAATCGAGGTGGGCCGAGCCACCGTTACCAATGGAGAAATGGTAGAAATTGAGCTGAATTCGGGCTGGCGGCTTACCAAACGGGTTTATAACGGCCAAACCCTGGGGCACTACTACCTCACCCACGACCAACCCCTGGAAACCCTGGTCGCTGCCGCTCCGTCCCCCAATCCCACCCCCATCATTCCAACTCCCCAGCCCACGCCCCTGGTGCCCCGTTCCCCAGCGCCCGTGGTGCCCACACAACCCCTCGCTCCCCCGGCGGATGCCCCCCGCTCTACGCCAACCCCTGCACCCAGCCCCAGCCCAGCCCCCAGGCCGACTCCTGGCCCCACCCCCGTTTCCCCAAATTTCGATGGCCCACCGCCGCCCCCGTCAGAGTACGCCTCTCGCCTGGGATTTAGCTATCGGGTCGTGGTACCGGCTAGCAACTCCTCCGTTCAAAGCCGGGTGCGAGCCGTGGTGCCAGATGCGTTTCGCACCACGATTAATGGCGCAGTCATGATGCAGGCGGGGCTATTCCGCGATCGCACGGATGCTGAAGTGCTCAAACAGCGTCTCCGCCTCTACAACCTGGATGCCAATATTCTGGAAGTTGCCGTCACCGAAGCTGGGGATTCAGGAAGTAATACTCCACAGCCCGATGCGCCTTCGCTGCCTCCCAGCGTGCCGCCCCGCCAACCCGCCCCTGCCCCTGAACTGCCCCGTATTCCCGCAACCCGTACGGTGATCGTCATCGATCCGGGACACGGAGGACGCGACC
>JAYKGU010000188.1:0-19343 GCA_035285585.1 Synechococcales cyanobacterium | reverse complement strand
TCACCCCCAACCCCTCTCCCAGAGGGCGAGGGGAGCCGAACCAATGCTCTTGTTCCCTCTCCCTTCGGGAGAGGGCTAGGGTGAGGGCTTCTGGGCAGCGGTTCGTAAGTTTTGTCAGTCAACCAGGGTGCTGTATGGCCCAAGGGCATGACTATCGCTAAAGCGAAGCGTAACGCACCGTGGGCTGACAATTTCATTTCAAAAGATCACCTACCTGGTGAAAGATAAATTTTTTTGAAAGTTTTAGGCAAAAATTCTGTTTGGACGATTTATTCAAGAATGTAGATAAGGTTTGCAAAAAAACACCGCACACCTGGGGTTAGAGAAGCTCTCGCCAGCGGATAAAAGTCGGTAAATTGCTGCCCAAATTGTAAAGTTTTGACTAGCGATCGCCCGGACGTTGCTCTGAAGGAAAATTGCGCCTAGAATGCAATACATGTAATACAAGCTGTTAATCCCACTGACTCGGCTGCCCCAATGGAACTTAAATTTCAGCAATCTTGGGATACGGTACTTCGGCCTCACCCCAATCAAATTCGAGAATTAAAAAGTCAGCTATACGACCTCTGGCTGCTGTTAACCACTTTCCAGGCCAGTCGCAGTGTAGGACAAAGAAATTCGGCACGGGTTGAGGAACTCAGGCAGGTCATTTCCACCTTTTTAAACTCAGTTTATGTGGACGAACTGGTTGCCAGCTTTCGCTTGCTTTACCAGTTTTCCCAACCTTCCTTTGCCCCTGGGGATGGTCAAACACTGTCGCTGATCGACACAATTTTGTCGGCTCTGCCCAGCCTGATATTTTTACAGGATCGGGTGGGCCGAATCAGTTACGTCAATACGGCTATCACGCCGCTGTGGGGGTTGCCACGAGAGGCAACTTTTGGCAAAACTCTGTCAGAATTGGGCAGCGAATTAGGCTTTCCCAATGAGGTAAATGAAACCCTGACAACGACAAATTGGTTGGCTCTGGATGAAGGGCAACTGGCGGATTGTGAGATCCAACTCACTGCCGCTGGGGCGACCTACCATTACGCCTGGGTTTTTCATCCCCTGCAAGATACCGATATCCTCCTGGGCATTGTCACCCAGATCGTGGTTTTTGACGCCCCTGCTTCCGGGCGAACCATGGCGGGAGCAGGCGATCGCCATCGGCTGCAAACCCTGCCCCAGGCGGCTCTTTGGCTCGAGTTGGGAAACTTTGGCATTGTGGCGGCCAATGAACTGGCTGCCCAGTTGTTTGAGTGCGATCGCGCCATCCTGCTTTCCATTAATCTGGCGATGTTTGATCTGCTATTGATCAACCGTCTTCGCACCGCGCTGACGTATTTGCAGCATGAAGGTCAGGTGGCATTTCGCCACTCACTTTGCCTGCAAACCACCCGCACCGAAAGACTGGTTGAGGTCACCTGTAGCCGCGTGAATGGCGATCATCTCCAGGTCATTTTCAAAGCACTTTAATCATCACGAACAGGTGCTTGAGCAATTTTAATTACATTCCTGGGGGAACGGACCCCACTGGTTTATTTGTGTTCACGTACTGACCGTGAATGCCGCAAAAATAAGTACTAATTAGGTCAGCACAATTAAATTCATGTTAGGAAACCGGGGGGGCACCCCGCCGGGGCGCTCCCCCGGTCTCCCAACCTTCGTTTTTCAATGCAGTTCTACTTACGCAAAACAGCAGGCCAGAGGCAATGTTGCTATCTCCAACGGCAAGCTATTACTTACGACGTATCTTAAGGAAGAATTGCGATCGCCTGCAATTTGTTGCTGCCCCCAATGCCGCCATTAAAGCCCATGCTTTAGCGGATTTAGATAGGGTGGTTCAAAGTTTGTACCTGGATGAGGAAGAAGTTGCCGCCAGGGTGCATCAGCTTGAGAATTTAATTCAGGTACACCAAATGCTTGCGGAACAGGGAAGCATGTATCTTCAGCATCAACTAGAGATTGAGGGGCGCATTCTCTGGATTTTGGGATTTAAGTTGGTCGAGCCATCCAGCCCTGGATTTTAAGCTCGTCTGCGTCCAGCTTCACGCGATGCTTCATTAATTTCAAGCAAATAAAAAACTCCCCCAGACAGAGCGCTCAGATGCCGGGGCTTTGTGTAGTGGGAATCCTGATGGCGCTTGCTTTGAGGGGTGTTTGAAAACTATGGCGTTACGCTTTCACGTTAGGACATTCAAGAGGTGTGGAACCCCAGCGTCGCGGGGGTTCCACACTCAAGGCTTAGCCCGTAGGGCTATATGTGTAGCTTTCATAAAGCTTAACGGTTTTAGCCGTTTTGGGTAAGTAAATCTAGCTATGATTGCAATACGCGCAATACATTCCCTGGAGTTGCGCCGATGACGCCCATGTTTCTCAATGAAGCGATCGCTCAAACCTTTGTATTTTACCAAGACGGCAGCCTCTATCGAGGTTTAGCCCTCCAGCACCGCCTCTTCAAGCTGGTTCGGTACTTCCATGCTGGCAATCGGGATCTGGCGTTTGGGACGGGGTGGGAGTTAAGCGACCAGCGCTGGGAAGTCATTATTTCTGCCTCGCCCCAGGGATATGGAGTGTGGGTTGATGTTCGAGCAAATGTTGCCTGTGTCGGGGTTGATCTGTTTGGTGATGATATGCCCCAACCCAGATCTCAAGCGGCCTTGCCTGACTGGAATTCCGATACGGCTTTCGTTTAGGCTCATTCAGAGTCCCGATTCTGCTTCCTGATGAAGTCCTGCGGATTTCAGGCAGGAGCTATGTGGTGGCTGTCTGCAGGCTTATCAGCTTTTCGGCACCCAAAAACCCTATGGTCTGCGGGTAGGGGCTGAGCGCTGTGGGGGCGATCCTGGCAGAATTTTGGGGGAACTTGGGGCGACTTTGGGGCGACTTTGGGGCGATCGCCTTGATGAGCTACAGATCGGGCTGAATAAGGTTTATGAGCTAGAAAAACTGGAGACCCGTCGTGAAGAATATTAATCAGGCGCTGCTTGCCCTGCTGGATTTAGTTTTTGCCCTGGATCACGAGGGCCGGTTTCTCTACATCGGTGCGCTGACGGCACGGGCTTTTGGTAGCGATCGCGATCACCTCATTGGGGCACCCCTCACCCATGCCAATCTGCCGCCGTCCATTCTGCAGCAGCTTATGCAAGATTATCAGGCGGTTTTCGCGAACGAACGCGATACCAGCGGCGAGATTCGGCTCCCGGTTTTTTACCAAGACGCTACCAAAGATTACGAATATACCTTCAGCCCCGTGCGGGGGCACCAGGGCCGGGTAGAAGCAGCGGTATTTATCGCCAAAGACATCACTGAGCGTAAGCGGGCAGAAATTGCCCTCCAGGAGTCGGAAGCCAAGTATCGGGCGCTCTTTGAAGCGGCTAGCGATATTATTCTCATTCTTGATGCGGTCACCTACCAGGTGCTCAATGCCAACTGGGCAGCGGCCCGCAAGCTGGGCTATTCGCGGCGAGAGCTGCTGGGGCTAACCCTCCGCAACATCGAAGCCCCCTTTGACTCAAGGCGGCAGTCTCAGATCGTGCAGCGGCTGGAAATGGATGGCGAAATTATCTACGAACACCGCTATCGGCGCAAGAATGGCTCGGTGTTTCCTGTGGAGATCAACGCCCAGCTCATTGAGTACGAAGAACAACTGGCCATTCAAACCTTTGTGCGGGACATCAGCGAACGCAAACAGGCAGAAGAAACCCTGCGTCAGAAGCAGCAGCAGATCGAGAGCATTGCCGCCAACTTTCCTGGTACCATTTACCGGGAAGTGGTGCATCCCGATGGCCGCATGGCCCTACCTTACATCAGCGAAGGGGTAACCCAGTTCACGGGCCGCACGCCCGCAGAATTGGAGGCGGAGCCAGAATTGCTGACGGAATCGATTATGCCGAGCGATCGCCCCGCCTTTGACGCCCAGCTCCAGTACTGTCGGCAAACCCTCCAGTCGATGGACGTAGAATATCGCAACGTCAACCCTGACGGCACCGTCAGCTGGCTGCGGGAGATTGCCCGGTTTTCCCGTGCGGCAACGGGTGACGTGGTGACCGATGGGGTGGTGCTGGACGTTACCGATCGCCGAGAGGCCCAGATCGCCCTGGAGCGCCAGCTTGAGCAAGAGCGCCTGCTGCGCCAGGGGATTGAACAAATTCACCAGTCCCTTGACCTGCACACCATCCTGCAAACCACAGCCAACAACGTTTTGGCCCACCTCCAGGCCGAGCGAGTGTTTATTAGCCGCTACAACCCCAACTGGAGCACCAATATTCTCGCCCAGGCGGCCCGCTTCGACGACTGGCTCATTCGCGATCCGGCACTGCAGGCCAGCCCCTGTCTGGACGACCACTTCGTCGAGTACTTTCAGCAGGGCGAAGTGGAAACAACCAGCGATATTTACAGCGGTAACCTGTCACCTGCCATGGTTGAGTATCTCGCCCAGTATCGGGTGCGATCGCACCTGGTCGTGCCCATTCTGGTGCGCAGCCCCGATTCTCTCCCCGAGACGAACCCCGAAGATGTTATCCTTTGGGGCTTGTTGATTACGCACCAGTGCTCGGAACCTCGGGAATGGCAGTTCGACGAAATTAACCTGGTCAAGCAGATTTCTACCCAGGTGGGCATTGCAATTTACCAGTCTGAACTCTATCAAAATCTCCAGAACGAGCTGCAGGAGCGTACTCGGGCCGAGGCCGAAGTCCGTGCCCTGAATACCGAGCTAGAGCAACGGGTGCAGGAGCGTACCCGCGAACTCCGTATGATTAACCGCAATCTGGAGCAGGAAATTTCGGTGCGGCGGCAGACGGAGATTGCCCTGAGAGCCAGTGAGCATCTCTATGCCACCCTGGCGGCCCTGGCCCCCGTGGGGATTTTTCATACCGATGCGGCGGGGCGTTGTGTCTATGTGAACCAGCGATGCTGTGAAATTTTGGGCTTTAGCGAAGAGGAGGCCCTGAGCCAGCCCTGGGAGGGGCGTTTGCATCCAGATGCCCGCCAACAGGTAATCGATGCCTGGCAGGCCGCCGCCGCCAGTCGAACGGCTTACCGGGTAGAATGCCGCCTGGCTCACGCCGATGGCTCCCTGGGGTGGATCATTGCCCAGGGGCAGCCCGAGATCAGCGAGACGGGAGAGATTATCGGCTTTGTCAGCACGATTACCGACATCACCGCCCTGAAGCAGGCCGAGGAAGCACTCGCTACCTCCGAAGCCCGCCTGCGAGACATCATGAATTCGGCAGGGGTCACCATTAGCTACGCCCGCATCTATGGCGATCGCACCTGGATTAATGAGTTCATTTCGCGCAACTGTGTCGAGCTGACCGGCTACACCCAGGAGGAGATCACGGCTGAACTCTGGGATTCCCGCATTCCTCCAGAAGACTATGCTGAGGCGGCAAATTCAGCATTTCCAGCTATCTTGGCCGGAACCCCAATCACGATTGAGTATCGGTTTCTGCACAAAGCTGGATTCATCCGCTGGATTTCGGAATCCATCACGTCACGCTGCAGCGATGACGGCGACTACTGGATTACCACACTGGTGGCCATTGACATCACTGACCGCAAGCAGGCCGAGCTGGAGCTTCAGGAAAGCGAGGCAAAGCACCGTGCCCTCCTCAGGGCGTTACCCGACCTGGTGATGCGGATTAACCGGGAGGGGGTCTACCTGGACTTTTTTGCCACGAACACGTTTAGGGTAATGGGTCGGGCCGAAGACCTGGTGGGCAGCCGGGTGGAAGACAGCTTGCCCGCCCCCCTTGCCCAGCAGCGCATGGCGGCCATGGAGCAGGCCCTGGCAACCGGCCAGCTCCAGATTTACGAGCAGGAAGTCTTGATCGATGGAGAGGTGCAAATAGAGGAAGTGCGGGTGGTGGCCTATGACCAGGACGCCACCATGGTGATTGTGCGGGATATTACTGAGCGCAAGCAGGCGGAAGAATCGCTTCGTAACCTCAACCGGGAACTTCAGGCCATCTTTGCCGCCCTCCCCGATTTGTACTTCCGAGTAGATTGGCAGGGAATGTACCTCGACTACCGCTGCCGCGACGAGGCTGAGCTTTTGCAGCCGCCCAGGGAATTTCTGGGGCAAAACATTCGCACTATACTGCCGCCAGATATTAGCCATCGGGTGCAGGTGGCGATCGCCCAGGCCATTGCCACCAATTCCGTGATCACCCTTGAATATCAGCTAGAAATGGCCGACGGCCTGCACAGCTACGAAACTCGCTTGGTGCGGCTGTATGAAGACGAAGTGATTGTTATTGCCCGTGACATTACCGATCGCAAGCAGACAGAACGAAACCTCGCCCTCAGTGAGGAAAGGCTCCGCACCCTCATCGATGCCCTGCCCCTGGGCATCTGGATGTGCGACGAGGGCGATCGCATCATTTTGCAAAACCGGGAAGACCTGACTCGCTATGGAGATATCAGGGGCGATCGCCTGGAAGACACCAGCTTTCCATCTGAGCAAATTGCCCGCCATCGGGAAATCAAACGCACCTGCCAACTGGGCGAGTCGGTGCAGTATGAAGTGGTTGAGTCCATTCACGGCGAAGAGCGCACCCTGCTGCGGGTTACGGGTAAAGTGCCTGACTTTAGCGGGGGGATTGGCATGTTTGGGGCTTCTATTGACATCAGCGATCGCAAGCGCAGTGAAGAGAAATTTCGCCTGCTCTTTCAATACCTGGGCATTGGCATCGCCATTTTAGAGCCACCCCGGTTTGCCCTGACGTCTACGAACCTGGTGTTCCAAAATATGCTGGGCTACTCCGCTGAGGAACTGGCGTCTATGACCTGCGCCGATTTCTCCCACCCCGATGATTGGACGACTGAATCCACGTTGATTCAAGAGTGCTGGGCTGGGGAACGCGATGCCTACCAGATTGAGAAGCGCTACATTCGCAAAGATCAGCAGGAAATTTGGGTAAGTCTTACAGTTTCGATGATCCGTAATGGGAACGGCCATTTCAGGCTGGGTATCTGCGCCATTGAAGATATTACTTTGCGCAAACGCTTGGAGCAATCTTTGCAGTATTCACAAGGTACCCTCAGAGATATTTTGGATAATGTGGATGCTTCCATCGTGCGATTTTGCATTTTTGATAACGGTACGATGGTGACGGAGTTTGTTTCTGCTGGCTGCAAAACGGTATTTGGCTACGCTCCTGAAGAATTAATGGGAGATGTGTCCCTCTGGCAGTCGCGGGTTATCCCCGAAGATCTGGAAACTATTGTGTGCCCCTCCCGGCAGCGGGTACAGGAGGTGGGCCGGGACACGATTACCTATCGGTTTCGCCACAAAGACGGGCAAATTCGAGAAATTCAGGCGCGGGCGATCGCCCATCGCGATGAAGCCCAGGGCTGCTATTTTGTGACCGCCATTGAAACTGCTCGTCCCCTCACCCGGAATTAATGCTTTTATTCATATAAAAAACAATTGAGCTTAAGTAGAACTGCATTGAAAAACGAAGGTTAGAAAACCGGGGGAGCGCCCCACCGGGGCGCTCCCCCGGTTTTCTAACATGAATTTAATTGTGCTGACCTACTTAGACGAGAGGAAATTTTTGAGCCAGGGCGATCGCCCCACACATTGTCATCCTGGAATGCTGGCAGTTGTATCAAAATGCTGGCAGTTGCATCGATGGATTACCTCTGTTCGGATATATGCATTTATCAAATCTATTTATTAGAGTCTATGGCGCTGATATTCAAGCCGCTCTGCTCATTAGAATCTTATTGAACTTACGTTCAAGATTTACTGACAGTATTTGTCTCGATGCAAATTAATTTGTTAAATTTAGCTTACTCGATCGTGAGTGTCTAAAAAATGTCTTCCTAATAAGGACATGGCCATAAATAAAAGCCAGTGGGGTGTGCCCCCCGCCGGGGGCGCACCTCGACATAGCTATGTTTACTTATGACCACCTATTTAATTAACTTACAATAAGATAGATGGCCATAAATGAACGAAGCGATGATGGAGCGTACCCTTCACTGGGGGCAGTCTATCTGCTTTATTTTTGGCTAGACATTTAACGGCACTTGGGTGCTGTAGTAAAGAACCCCCGCTGCTACCCAACATAGTATGATTCGAAAGACTCAGAAAAACCTGAATCGATAAGTGTTTGAGCAAGTTTAATTACATTTTCTTTGGGGGTGCGCCTCCATGCGGGGGGTGCGCCTCCAGGAAAGTAATTTTGCTGAACTGTTTAATGCTAAATTCATACGAATTGAATCAGAAACTTGCGATCGCCTTATTCCCTTAGTAGCTGCATTGCGATAAGCGCCATAAACTATGGCTAACCGAACCTTTTCCCTAAGGCTGCCAGCAGAACTTCTCGAAGCCATCGAAGAACACGCCAGGGTTTCCGGCAAAACCAAAACCGATCTGGTCATTGAGGCTTTGCTGCAGGTTTATGACGTTCCCCAGCCCGCCACCAAGCCCATCACCCTGGACGCTGTGCAGCACCAGGTGAATGCCCTCCGGGATCGGTTAGACACCTTCCATGAGCTTAGAGGTACCCTGTACGAGCTGCGGGAAAACGCCGTGGGGCTGACCTCCCTCCTTCGGCAAACCCGGCAGTCTCTGGATAACGTTAAGCTGCTGCCGATGTCTGAGCGCAACGGCAGCACGGCCCTTCCTTCGTCCGCTGAAGATGCCACCAGCAGCACCAGCAAGGCTATTGCCAGCACCCCCCCCGACGCTAATGGGGCCATTGTTCCCCTGCTGGATGTCGCTGCCATTGACGATCCGGTGCAGCTAGCGATCCAGTTGCGCTACCAGATGCAGATTTTTGACCAGATTTTTTCTGCCATCCCAGAGCTGGTGTTTATCTGCGATCGCGTCGGCCACTTTACCTACGTCAGCCCGGTGGGGGCGAGGGTTTGGGGCATCGATCGGGCCGAGCTGTTGGGGCAGCTCTACTACGATGTCAAGCTCCCCCCCGAATTTTTGGAGTTTCACCTTTCCCAGTTTGAAACAGCTCTGTCCTTTGGCAAGGTGAGTTCCGCCGAGCTAAGCGTCGCCTCAACCAATACGGCTCACTACTACGAGTACACCCTCAGCCCCATCCAGGACGACAGCGGCAGCGTCATTGGGGCGGTGGGCATCGCCCTGGACATTACCCAGCGAAAACGGGACGAGCTGGCGCTGCAAGAATCCTACGAGCGCTATCGCAATCTGTTTGAATTGGCCAACGACATGATTTTCATCATTGACGGGGAAACCCATCAAATCATCGACGCCAATTTGAAGGCCTCCCGGCGACTGCGCTACACCCGCCGCGAGCTGTATCAGATGACCTTTGAAGAAATTGAAACCCCGGAGTCTGCCCAATACTTTCAGTCGGTGATCGTCCCCCGCCTGGAGAAGCTCGGTAGCGCCATTTTTACCCACACCCTGCGCCGCAAAGATGGGGACGCGATCGCCGTTGAAATCAGCATCCGTCTGATCGAGCATGGCGATCGCCTCGCCTATCAGGGGTTTGCCCGCGACATGAGCGAACGCAATAATATTCCTGAGATCGCGCCTTGAACGTGGTTGAACAGTGGCTCGCGGTGACTTTGAGCACCTGGCTCCCCGATCCACGGTTCCTAATTCCCATACCCCTTTAATCTGCCCCTACCATGACCATTGCCTTTGACCGCGTCGCCGACATCTACGACGAAACCCGTGCCCTAAAGCCTGCCGTCATGGCCCAGCTCGTGCAGGCGATTGAACAGATGGGGCAGGCCACCCCAGGCACCCGCTTTTTTGAGCCGGGAGTCGGCACCGGGCGCATCGCTCTGCCCCTGCTGGAGCGGGGCTATGCCTACACCGGGGTCGACATCTCTGAGCCAATGATGGAGAAGCTGCGGCAAAAGGCGCAGGACGTGCCCGGTCAGCTTACCCTGGTCAATGCGGATGTGACGGCTCTCACCTTTGCCGATGGCCTGTTTGATGTGGCGATCGTCGCCCACATCCTCCACCTCGTCCCCGACTGGCGCGCCGCCCTGGGAGAAATTCACCGCGTCCTGAAGCCGGGGGGCATGGTGCTCTACCTCCACCATCCCGCCACCCGCACCACCAGTGATGATGCCTTAGGAAATCAGTGGGAAGCGATTCTGGCCCGCTATGGCTACCAGATGCACTGGGTGGGGGCGGTCACGGAAGATGTCCTGGGCTACTGGAACGAGCGCCACCTTCCCCTCGACACCCAATTTATTGCCACCGAGACGCGACGGCGGACGGTGGCCGATCTGCTGCAAACTTACCGCGATCGCATCTATAGCTCCCTCTGGCGCATCCCCGACGACATCTTTTACCAGGCCCTGCCTGAGCTGGAAGCCTGGGTGGCTGACACGTTCCCCGACCCCACGGTGGAAATTGAGTCGAGCTATGCCCTGACCCTGACGGCGGCGCGGGTGTGAGGCGCTCAAGCAAGCATCTGGGGGGTGGGCGATCGCCCTGGCTACGAGCGCAATGTTGCAAAATGTAAAGTCTCGCCATAATCCCGGTGGCTGGCTCCGATAGTCCTATAGACACGCTATCGAAGGAAAGCCCCATGTCGAACCAGACCGCTGTTTCCCCCACGCATGAGCAACTCAACGGCGAGCACTCCACAAGTGCCCCCGGAATGACCGCCCAGCAGCAAGCACAGTTCCAGCGTATCCAGGCTTTTTCCCTCGACGATTCCGATGCAGCCTTCCCGTTTAGCCAGCGGTTAGCCAGGGATAACGGCTGGTCTCTGACCTATGCCCAGCGGGTAATTGAGGAATATAAAAAGTTTGCCTTTCTCGCCGTGGCCGCCGGACATCCCGTCACCCCCTCTGACCAGGTGGATCAGGCCTGGCATCTGCACCTGACCTACACCCAGTCCTACTGGCGGGAGTTTTGTCCCCAGGTGCTGCAAGCGCCCCTGCACCACAACCCCACCCTGGGGGGCCATTCCGAGCGGGTCAAGTTTGACGGCTGGTACAGCAAAACCCTGGCCAGCTACCAGCGGCTTTTGGGCCAGTCGCCGCCCCTGGACATCTGGCCTGCGCCGAAGGATCGGTTTGGCCGCGACCTGCATTTTGTCCGGGTGAATACCCAGCAAAACTGGGTAGTGCCCAAGCCATCTTTTCAGGGGCTAAAGACCTGGTTCATAGCCCGCTGGCTGCCGCCGGGACAGCCCTATCAGAAAATCATGCTCACCCTGCTAGGGGCGATCGCCCTGGTGATGACCGACCGTCAACTCGCCGCTGGTCTCTCCAATCCTTTGAATTTCAGCGGCTCTGCCTTTCTATCGTTCTACACCCAGCTGGCGATCATCGTTGTCATTGCCGCCGCCTTTCTCCGCGCTTTCCTGCGGTTGCCCGGTGGCAAGCCCACCCAGCACCCAATGATCCTCAACACCTATGAAACTGCCTACCTGGTGGGTGGAAAACATCGGGTGGTGGACGCGGCGATCGCCAGTCTGCTGCAAAAAAATGTGGTCACCATCCAGCCCCAAGCCCGCACCCTTGTTTTAACCGGAGATCCTCAAACTCTGGTTGAGCCGGTCGAGCGGGCGGTGGCTCTGGCGATCGCCGCTGCGCCAGGTGTTGAAAGCGTCCACCAGTCTGTTTCGACTGGCTACCCGCTGGCAAACATTCAAAAGCGGCTGCAGGATCTCAATCTTTTGGTGAAGCCTGACCAGTCCCTCAAGGCACAGACCTACCCGGCCCTGATGATTCTGGCCGTCCTGCTCCTGGGCGTGACCAAAGTTTGGGTGGGCATGGCCCGCGAAAAACCCGTTGGCTATCTGATAGCAATGTGCGTGGCGATCGCCATTGTCTGCCTGTGCTTCTGGGTTACGCCGGTACACCGTAGCCGTTATGGCGATCGGTTTCTGCAAGGCTTGCGCCGCCATTTTCAACGTCAAAATTCAGCTCAATACTCGGTTCTGAATCCGCAGCTTCCCCTGGCCTTGGCCCTATTTGGCGCAACCACCTTGGTGGGGGATGACCTGGCGGATCTGAAGCGAGTTCTGATGCCCGTTGGAGAGGGTGGCGGTGGCGGGGGCTGCGGTGGTGATGGTGGTGATGGCGGGGGCGATGGGGGTTGCGGGGGCTGCGGGGGCTGTGGAGGCTGTGGGGGAGGATAAAAGAATGGCGTAGCGATTGGGGAGATAGAAAAATTTTTCTTAAAGGAGAGTTGGGTCTGAACTTCCTTCAGAGGAAATAAAGCTAAATTACTCTCAGCAATCCTTTAAGGAAGGGGTTGCGACCCCCATCTACCCGGTAATTGTCAGACCCGCTATGAACATTCACACGTTTTTCTGGGCTGTAACAGCCACCGCTGCCGCCACTGTCGCCCCCGTACCCGCGAATGCCCAAACGGTTGCCAATGCTCAAACGGTTGGTGCTCGCTGTGATATTTACCCCGTTGGCGGCAATTACCCATCCGCCGTTATTCCCTGCACCTTTTCGCAGCAACAGGGGCTTGTTCGCATTGACCGCCAGGACGGCATCACCTATGAACTCAGTCCAGCAGCGGGTGCCCCCGGCAGCTATATCGACCAGGATGGTAGGCTTGCCCATCAACGAACTGGGTTGGGCGATCGCGGCCAAATCTACTGCCTCGCCGATGAATTAGTCTATGTGCACTGGAATCCGGAGACGCTGGTCGCTGCTAACTCAGAACATAACGACAATCTAACCACTTACATGAGTGTGATCGACGCTGACCGCATCAGTATCCAAATTGCCGGAGGAGACTTTTTCTTCCAGGGGACGCTGACCCGCTTTCGGGGACCGAATTATGCCAGCAGCAACGGACAGGTGCGGGTCGTGTTAACCCCCAGTCGTCGTCATGTGCTCATCTTTAACGAGGCTACGGGGAAAACTTTGTACGACTACACCATGCGTTCGGCTTTGATCGGTGAAAACTCCAATGCCCTGTGTACTCCAGCCCTGGAAGGCCGCCAGGGGGATTGTGAGGAAGCTACAGCCAATTGATTTGGCGAAAACGGATGTATAGAAAGCTGCAAATGAGAGCACAGCCCAGAAGCATCGTATAGTAACCATATTCCCACTGAAGCTCCGGCATAAACGCAAAATTCATGCCGTAAATGGCGCTCACCAGCGCTGGAACTGCCAAAATTGCAGCCCAGGAGCCTAACTTCTTTTGGATCATGTTTTCCCGTGAATCAGCAATAACTGCTGCTGCTTCAAAGGCGTAGCTGATCTTTTCAACCAGGTTGCGAATATCTTCACCAACCTGGGCGGAGTTGAAGTACAGGTCACGGAAGTAAGGGTGGGAGGTTTGGTTAATGTATTCGTTGTCTCCAGCCTGTAGGCGTTCGGTAATCTCGACCAGGGGAATCAAGGTGCTTTGAATCTGTAACAAATCCCGCCGCAGCAGGTAGAGACCAAAAATCTGGGGATCTTTGAGGATTCGTTGGGAGATAAAGCGCTCTTCGATTTGCTCAAAGACGCCATGGACATGGGCTGTGACTTTAATCAAATCGTCGATGATTTGGTCAATTAAATAGTAAAAGATAATACTGATACTGAGAGGCTTGAAATGAGAGAATTGATGGCATCTTTCCTGAATAGATAGGTAGTTGAGGGAAGATCCTTGCAACAGGGAAATGAGACCTCTTTTGAAGAGAATGAGCTTTAACTGCCCAAATGCAACCGTGCCGAAATTGAATTCAGCCGTATTCAACGCCAGGAAAGCATAGTTCTCATACCGCTCGATCTTGGGATACTGGCGATGTTCCAGAGCATCTTCGATGAGCATTTCATGGAGTTGAAAAGTCCTTTCTAGTTCTTTAATACAGTCTTTGTTGGGGTTGCGAATGCCAATCCAGATAAACTGGTTTTGCTCCATCCCTAACGTGTCGGAAATTTCCTCAGGCGATATGTCTTTTAGAAACTTGCCATCCCGATAAACCTTGCTGACTTCAATCATGGAGCCTCTGGTAGGTTGAATTGGAAATGCGCTCACTCCTTACTAAAATACTGGGTTCCCGCTTTAAGTTGATACCCAAGAGTTACGACAGCAAGGACAATTGCACCACGCTATCGTGATCTTTTGATTGACCTGGGTGGCGCTTTGGCGATCGCCCCACCATCGGTTTTCGGGGGCGAACCTCTACATGGGCGACGAACCAGGTGCGCAGAGCATGGGCCTGCTGTTCATCCAGGCTTTCCAGGTCGAGGGGGGCGGGGAACAGGTCCAGATGGGGGAGGCTGGCCCAGGTGATGTCGCTGGGATGGCGATCGCTGCCAAAAGGCGTCAGGTCCTCCGGCAGGCGGGCCACATGGGGGACGATATTGCTGGCATGGAGAAACTCCCCCCGCTGGCGCTCTAGCTGCTGCACCCGCCGCTGGCGGGCCTGGGCGTAGCTGATGATTGGCGGCGGATAGTCCTTAAGGCGGGGCGGCAGGCCCAGTTGCTCCGGGGGCAGGTGGGCGACTTCGGGCACCCACTGGCGAATGAAGGCTCCGTCAGGGTCGCAGCGATCCACCGCCGTCTGGCCGGGGTTGTAGATGCGGGTCCAGGTTTTATCGACGCAGTGGGTGACGCCGGACTGCATGGCCCACTGGTAGTGGTCGATGGGGCAATCCCCGTCAATCAGGTGGCGCATGAAGTGGAGGGCACCCAGCCGCCAGTCCATCCCCAGCAGGTTGCCCAAAAAGCTGGCGTAGATGGCGCGGGTGCGGAAGTTGAGCTGCTGCCAGCCCCCGGTTTCCAGCAGGCAGCGGGCGGCGGCGTCGATGATGGGAAAGCCGGTTTGCCCCTGCTGCCACGCCTCATACAGCCCCTCGTCCAGTGCCCAGCCGTCCCGGTCGAAGACGGAGTAGAGCGATCGCACCTCCAATTGCGGCAGGTAGCGGAACCGCTGGGCAAAGCCGCTGCCCCACCGCAGCCGGGCGATGAACTGCTGCTGGCTGCGCTGGTGCTTGAAGCTGTCTGTCTTGAGCTGGCGGGCGGTCTGGTAGCACTCACGCACGGAGATGGTGCCAAATTTGATGTAGGGACTCAGCCCCGATGTGGCTTCAGCGCCGGGGTAGGAAAGCTGCCAGTAGTAGCGATCGGTCTTTTCCGCGAGGAAGTCCTTCAGCAACTGCCGGGCCGGTGCTGTACCTCCGGGGGGAAGGGGCTTGCCGTCGGCGATTAATCCCAGCCCGCTGAGGGAGGGCAGGGGTTCGCTGGGGATCTCGTCGGGAACGGTGATTTGCGATGGCGTCGGCACCATTCCCTGGCCCATGTCCCGAAACCACAGCTCCCGATAGTCGGGGTAGGGGATCAGGTCGGGGGTGGTGGCCGGTGGCTCGAACCAGCGGATCTTCATGCCCGCCGCCGCCAGCCCCTGGTTCAGCCGAGCATCGCGGACCCGACCGTAGATGCGCTCAAAGTCGATGTGGGCGTAGATGCCCTCCGCCTGGGTTTCTCGCACCAGGTCGGGCAGCACGGTCACCGGGTCGCCGCAGCGGAGAATGAGACGTCCGCCGCGATCGCGCAAGTCCTCATCCAGCCGGGCCAAACAGTCCAGCATAAAGGCCACCCGCGCCGGAGCCGTCTCGGGATGGTGCAGCAGGGCGCGGTCGAGCACAAACACGGGGATCACCGCCCCCCGCAGGGCGGCGCGATGGAGGGGGGCATGGTCAGAAATTCGCAGGTCTCGCCGAAACCAGACGATGGTGCGCTTCATGAAGGGGGTTGGGCAGCTTGCCAGTTCGTTACAAAAGGGGAGCGATCGCCCCTCTCCAGGGTAACGAATTATGAAGCCGGTGCTGGTTCCATCCGCGTCGGTTTCGGCCAGGTGAAGTAGAACGTCGCCCCGGCTCCCAGCTGGGACTCCACGCGGATCGTACCCCCTGCCTCCTCCACCAGCTTCTTCACAATGGACAGGCCAATGCCGGTGCTCTGGGGCACGTCCCTGGTAGACAGGGTTTCGAAAATGTTGAAGATGCGCTCATGGTAGGACGGAGCAATGCCAGGGCCGCTGTCGGCGATCGCAAACTCATACGCCTCCGCCCCTTCCCAGACAGAAACGACAACATTGCCCTGCTGGTTGGGGCACCCGTAGCTCACGGCATTGCTGATTAAATTGGCAAACACCTGACTCAGCACTAGCCGCCTGGTCTGGAAGGTTGGCATTCTGCCCGTCAGCTGCACCGTTACCCCCAGCGGTAGCGACAGTGACCCGGTGATTTTCCGCAGCAGTTCGCCCACGTCTACGAGTTCTGCTGAGCTTTGCCGCTGTCCGGCGCGGGAATAGTCCAGCAGGCCGCTAATGAGGCTTTCCATGCGATCGACCCGGCTCATCAGCAGGTCTAGCTGCTCCTGGCTGTCGGCAGGGATTAAGGTGCCTAAATCCTCCTTCAGCCACTGCGCCAGATTGCGAATGCCGCGCAGAGGCGCTTTCAGGTCGTGGGACACCACATAGGCAAACTGGTTCAGGTCTTGATTGCGCCGCTTCAAATCGCTGGTCAGGGAGGAGAGCATCTGGTTGAGTCGAGTTAACTCCTGCGATCGCTGCTCCAGGGTCTGCTCAAACTGCTTGTGTTCGGTGATGTCGGTATTGGTGCCAAACCAGCGCAGGACGTTGCCCCGTTCGTCGCGAATGGGGATGGCCCGAGAGAGAAACCAGCCGTAGTGGCCGTCCTTAGACCGCAGGGGAAAGGTGTCTTCCCAAACTTCCCCAGCCTCAATGCAGCTACGAAACTTTTCCACCACGCGCCCCACATAGTCGGGGTGGTGAACGGCCTGCCAGCCCCAGCCCTGCATGTCTTCCAGGGTCGTACCCGTGTACTCGAACCAGCGGTGATTGTACCAGAAGATCCACCCGGCAGCATCCGCCATCCAGGCAAACTGGGAGATATTGTCCGCCAGGGTGCGAAACCGCTCTTCGCTCTCCCGCAGCGACTCCTCCGCCTGCTTGCGATCGTGAATGTCGAAGCAGGAGCCGATGTAGCCCACAAACTCCCCTTCCGCCGTGAACCGGGGAACGCCCACATCCATAATCCAGCGGTATTGGCCACTGGCGTGGCGGAGACGGTAGTCCATTTCAAAGGGACGACGGGCATCAAAGGCGCGGGTGTAGGTTTCTACGCAGCGCTGGAAGTCGTCAGGATGGACGCCCTCGACCCAGCCGTTGCCCATTTCTTCCTCCGGGGTGCGTCCAGTGAAGTTTAGCCAGGACTGGTTAAAGTAGTTACACAGCTTGTCCGTGCCCGACATCCAGACCAGGATGGGGGCGGTGTCCGTCATCTGCCGGAAGCGGGCCTCACTTTCCCGCAGCGCTTCTTCAGCCCGCTTGCGCTCGGTGATATCCAAAGCCGTGCCGAAGAAGTCAACCGGGGTGCGCAGCGCGCCCTCGCCAACGAATTGGGCCTGCCCGTTGGCCGAGATCCACCGCTCGGTGCCGTCATCCCACCGGATGCGGTAGTCAATCTCGTACATCCCCGACGAGCTGGGGTCGAGGGCAGCACTGATGGCGATCGCCACCCGGTCGCGGTCCTGGGGGTGAATGCGGGCCATTCCCGTGGGCAGGGGAATCGTCTCGGCGTCGTCTGGTTCGCCCCAAATCTCCCGCATCCGCTCATCCAGATACAGCAGATTGGTCTGTAAGTTATAGCGCCAGGTGCCCAGGCGGCCAATTTTGATCGCCAGCCATGCCTGCTCGGCCCGCACCGAATCAGCCTGGGGCTGCTCAGCAGCACGAGCCTGGAGCCGCTGAACGTCGCCCATCCCCGGACAGCCCGTGGCGAACACCCCGCCCACCTGCCCCGTCTCATCGGCAAGAACGCTGTAGGACCAGGTGTAAAGGGGCATTCCAGTACGGCCATTGCCATCCTCGGAAAGCAGCGGATGCTGGCGCTGCAATGCCTGCCCCGTCGTGAACACCCACTCCACATCGAGCCAGACGCCGTTCCAGTCCGCCCGCCAACTCCCACTCACAGGCTGACCGAAGGGCGAGACAGTCTTGCTCCCAGGCAGGATGGACAGATAGGCGTCGTTGTAGAAAAAGAGGCGATCGCCCCCCCACACCAGAAACATGGGGCAGGCCGTATTTAAGAGAATGCTAAGAGCGGTATTTAAGCTTGGTGGCCAGGTTTCAATACCTTCAAATGATTTTGAAGAACGCTCCAGCATAGTAGCCCGATCCCTCTAGAACTAATGGCTCAACCAATCGTAGCGCTTGGTGCTGATCTCCGGAGAGGGAACGGGCGAGTCAGCCCTGTGGAAAGCCACAGGTCTCTGCTGAACCGACTTGCTTCTAGTTGCTCTAGCACGCTTTGAGGCTTGGGAGACGCAACTTCCAGCAATGGGAATATTCTCGCTTGGGGATAATGCTGCAAGCACTTTAGACATAAGACATATATCTACGGTCAATTATCTAAGTTTGCTGCGAGGATCCCGTCTATCTTCAGAGGGAATTACCCAGAAGAGTGAATGGCGATCGCCAAACAGCAGCTCCAGGTTTTCCTTGATTGTCACAATCCAGCGAAACTGTTTGGTATTGTCCGCCATCGGATAGAATTCAGGAGTCAGGAGTCAGGAGTCAGGAGCCAGAAGTCAGCTCCCTTCTGAATTCTGACTCCTGGATTCTGGCTCCCTATCCAATCAGGATTTCTCAGCTTAAATAGACACCCGCAGTATAGAGCCTCTCATAGTGGCTAACGATGGTATCCGCCGAGAAGTACTGTTCTACCCGTTGCCGACACTGGTGGCGATCAAGGGTCGAAAGCTGATGTACCGCCGCGACGGCTTCATCCACAGAATTGACCAAAAAGCCATCCACACTGGGGCGCACGATTTCCGGCAGAGAACCCCTGGGGGTGGAGATCACGGGGGTGCCGCAGGCCAGAGCCTCTGCAAAGACAATGCCAAACGGCTCATCCCACTCAATGGGCACAATCATGGCGGCGGCCTGACCCAGCAGGTCGTTCTTTTGCTGGTCATCCACCGGGCCAATGTACTCAATGGTGGCTCCCAGATGGGGCGCAATGTGGCTCTCCCAATAGGCCTGACCCGCTGGTGTTTCAATGCGGTTTCCGGCAATGAGTAGGCGGCGGTTGGCTTTCTGGGCAGTGGCGATCGCCCCGTGCGCTCCCTTGATGGGGTCTAACCGACTGAGGAACACCAAAGGTGCATCTTCCGCCACCTGAGGCTGGAAGGTGAATTTTTCAAGGGAAACACAGTTGTGAATGGCTTGCCAGTGTCCCCCAGCCCGTCGCCCCTGGCGGCAAATATGCTCACTGCAGCCGGTGAAGGTGAGGCTTGCCCCAGCGAACCTGGCCGCCAGACTGACGGTGCGCGCCGTGGGCTGCCGCTGGTAGGACATCACCTTAGGGAGGCGGGTGGGCATCAGGGGCAGCAAGTACTGTAACCGGGAAAAACTGTG
>JAYKGU010000187.1:0-4277 GCA_035285585.1 Synechococcales cyanobacterium | reverse complement strand
CCCGCGAGATTGGCGATCGCCGTGGCGAAGGCATTGCCCTGAACAATTTGGGATTTGCCTACGATAACTTGGAGCAATATCCGGAAGCCTCAGACGCCCTCTTCGCTGCCATTGAAGTCTATGAATCCTTGCGGGATGCAGACATCCCCGATGCCCAGCAGATTTCTTTCTTTGACACCCAACTTAGTACATACATTGGCTTACAGCGCACTCTGATAGCGCAGGGACAAGTTGAGCAAGCGCTGGAAATTGCGGAGCGGGGGCGTGCCCGTGCCTTTGTGTTGTCTTTGGCAACCAAACAAGGCTTACTCTCCGAAGAGCAATCCCTATCACCGCCTTCAATCGCCGATATCCAGCGGGTTGCCCAGAAGGAAAATGCCACTCTGGTGCAATATTCTGTCGTGTCATTTCGGAATGACGAAAATCCGCAGCTTTTCATTTGGGTGGTGCAGCCTGCTGGAGGCATTCACTTTCAGGCGGTTGACCTGAATGGCTTTGACCAGAGCCTCAATGACCTGGTTGCCAGCACCCGGCAGGCCCTCAATGTCCGCAGCCGCAATGCCGAAGCCATCATCTCTCTCACCCCCGAAGCCCAAGCCAGCCAGCGCCAACGCCAGGCCGAAGCCCTGCAAACCCTGCATCAACTGCTAATTGACCCGATCGCTTCCTACCTGCCCAATACCCCAGAGGAACGCATCATTGTCATTCCCCATGATTCCCTCTATCTGGTGCCCTTCCCGGCTCTCATGGATGCCAACGGGAGCTATCTGGTCGAGCGACACACCTTGCTCACCGCTCCCTCCATCCAAGTCCTCGACCTGGCCCAATCCCCAGGCTCTCCCAATGCCGCTGCCCTCCAACCTGATGACCTCTTGCTGGTCGGCAATCCCACCATGCCCAGCGTCTGGAATCCCAACACTAGAGAAAGTGAGCCACTCTCCGACCTGCCAGGGGCAGTCAACGAAGCCCGCGCCATTCAGCAACTCCTGGGCACCGAACCCCTCCTCTGGGACGACGCCACCGAAGCCACCGTCAAAGCCCAGATGCCCGCTGCCCGCGTTATCCATCTGGCCACCCACGGCCTGCTGGACTACGGCAACCCCGAAGAAACGGGGGTGCTCGACTTTCCAGGGGCTGTTGCCCTCGCCGCAGGCAATGGCGAAGACGGGTTACTCACCGCCGCCGAAATCTTGCCAATGGATTTAACTGCTGAACTGGTGGTGCTGAGTGCCTGCGACACCGGACGGGGGCGCATCACGGGAGATGGCGTGGTCGGACTTTCCCGTGCCTTCATGCAGGCAGGCGTGCCCAGCCTCGTGGTGTCCCTCTGGAAAGTGCCCGATGAGGCAACCGCCTTTCTCATGACCCAATTCTACGAAAACTGGCAGACAACCCCCGACAAAGCGCAGGCATTACGGCAAGCGATGCTGACCACCCTGGAGCAAGATGAGTATGCTGCCCCGCTCAACTGGGCCGCCTTCACCCTCATCGGAGCAGCCGAATAGCTCACCTGAGCAAATCCACCCATCCACCCATCCACCCATCCACCCAACCACCCATCCACCCATCCACCCTTCTTCCCCAAAGAATCAGAAACCTACCCATGACCTGGAAACGCCGCCACTTCCTCCAACTCTTTGGTTCCACCCTGGCCACCCTTGGCCTCAGCCAAACCCGATTCTTTACTCAGGCCAATCGCTACGGTCGCGTTCTGGCCCAGTCCACCCCCCGCAAGCTGGCCCTGCTCGTTGGCATCAATGCCTATCCGGAGGTCAGCGACCTGCGGGGCTGCCTCAACGACGTAGACTTGCAGTATCACCTGCTGGTGCATCGCTTTGGCTTCCATCCCGACGACATTGTGAGAGTGTGGGACAATGCCGCTGACCCCACCCTGAAGCCCAGCCGAGACAATATCCTGCGGGCGTTTCAGGAGCACCTGATTGCCCAGGCAAAACCCGGCGATGTGGTGGTGTTTCACTACTCCGGCCACGGCAGTCGCGTCATCGACCCCGACCCCGTCCGGGTGGCGGCCTGCGGTGATAATCAGCTTGAGGGACTCAACGGCACCCTTGTCCCCAACGACCCGATGGACGTGAACCAGAGCGGGCCAGACGTGGTGGTGCCCGACATCATGGGGCGATCGCTCTTTCTCCTCACCCATGCCCTGGATACCGAAAACGTAACGATGGTGCTTGATAGCTGCTATTCCGGGGCAGGCACCCGCGGGAACGTCACCGTGCGCACCGTGGGGTCGCGGCTCAGCCGCAGTGGCGATCGCCTGGTGGCCAGCGAAGCCGAGCTGGAGTTCCAGAAGAAGCTGATGGCTGACCACAACCTGACTCTGGAAGATTTTCAGAAGGAGCGGGGGCTAGGCATCGCCAGGGGAGTGGCCCTGGGATCAGCAAGCTGCAACCAGGAAGCGCTGGATGCGGTCTTCGGCGATAACTTCAATGCCGGGGCGTTTTCTTACCTGCTCACCCGCTATCTCTGGCAACTGCCCGCCTCCCAAAGCTTCACCACCGTCCAGGCCAACCTGCGCCGCAGCACCTACGCCGAGGCCGAATTGCGCGGCTATGATCAGGAACCCGTCCTGGAGGTGAAACCCGGCAGCGACTACAGCAGCCAGCCCTTCTATGTCCTCTCAAATCTATCCACGCCCCCCGCCGACGGCGTCATCACCAATGTCAGCGAAGACGGCACGATTGAGTTCTGGCTGGGCGGCACCGCCACCCAAACCCTGACCTCGGTGAATACCGTCTTCACCGTGCGAACTGCCGCTGGAGAAACCCTCACCGATGGCGATGGCGAGGCGATCGCCCTCCAGAAGACCACCCTCACCGGCAATCCCATCGTCGGGCGCGGCAAGCTGCTCACGGGGGAGCTGTCCCAGGTAAGTAAAGGCATGTTCTTGCAGGAGCGGATTGTGGGTCTCCCTCCCAATCCCCAACTGGTGGTGGGGGTCGATCCCTCCCTGGGAGCGGAGACGGAAACGGCGATCGCCGCCCTGGAGTCCGCCCTGGAAACCACCACAGCGGCAGGGCAGTCCGTCAGACGCATTCGTCCCGTGGTGTTTGACCAGCAGCAGCCGGTGGACTACATCCTGGCGCGGGTCAATGACGCCCTGCGGCAGAGCGTCGATTTGGAAGACCCGTCAACTATCCAGGCAGATTGGCCCAGCGATGAAGTGGTGGCGCTGTTTACCCCCACCCTGGCCTTTGTTGCCCGCACCGATGGCAGTCATGGCGAACCCGTCACCGCTGCGGTGAATCGGCTGATTCCCGCCTTCAAAACCCTGCTGGCCTCCAAAGTGCTGCGGGCGATCGCCCACACCTCCTCCGAGCTGCAAGTGACGGGGGAAATCTTCTCGGCCAGTCGTCCCGACGGGGGGCCACGCATTGCCATCACCAGCCGCGCCCTGGATGGTGCCACTGGTGGCGATCGCGGCGACGCCCCGCTGCGCCCCTTCACCGATGGGGATGTGATGCAGCTCGAAGTCAGCAACCAGGAGGAACGGCCCCTCTTCGTGAGCTGCCTGCTGGTCAACTCGCGGGGTGAGGTGGCTGTGCTCCATCCCGCCCACTGGGACGCTCCGGAAGACGCCTCCCGCATCGGCGCAAAAGAGAGCCTGGTGATTCCCCGCCAGGAAGACGACGTGAGGGTCACCCTACAGGGCAGCGGCTTCCTGGAGGTCATCACCCTGGTCAGCACCGAACCCCTGCGCAATGCCCTGCGCGGCCTGCAAACCATTGCCCGTGGCCAGGGCCGCAGTCGTGGTGAGGTGCGCACCAGCGATGGCGACCCCGTCTCCCTGATTGACGCTCTGCTGGGAGATGTGGACAGCGCCTCCCGTGGCGGTGGCGTCACGGCGGACTATGAAATCTCCTCCACGTCCGGCTCCAGAGCAGTGGATAGTCGGGCGATCGCCGCCTTCACCACGGTGCTGGAGGTGCGCTCCTGAGATCGCCCCCCGATTCGGGCACGATGGGGGGTGGCGGGAGTTGGCGAAGCTCTCCCCACGAATCGCCGACCCTCACTGATAAATCTGAGAAACCAGAACAGGACGCGGCTATCCCCGACTTGCTTCGCTGAAGTCGGGGCAGGATAGCGGGCAGATGAGCGGGTTCAATACCCGCGAAGCTGCCAAGTGTTCTGGTATAGTCGTTCTACGAAAGCCACACACTATAAAAGAGCCTCGTTCGCGCAAGACAGATGTCCTACCCGTACACAGAAAAGTAGCTGGGTGACCAGTCGGCAATAGGCTACCTGCAATTACTGGG
>JAYKGU010000186.1:0-11322 GCA_035285585.1 Synechococcales cyanobacterium | reverse complement strand
AAGGCGGGAAATCCTGGTTGGACAGGAGCCAGAATCCAGGAGTCAGAATTCAGGAGAGAGCTGACTTCTGGCTCCTGACTCCTGAATTCTATTCTTGGGAAAGCGTCCCGCCTTACGCTGATACCCCAAAAAAAATACTCCGGTTCTGGCTAGAGGAACCGGAGTATGGGAGCTGAGGTCAGAGATGAGTGGTGGTTGGAAATCGTCTTTAGGAGAAAAGTTGAAGTATCTAGCGCAGATACATCACGCCCCGATAGCGCAGGGCAGTGGCTGAATCCAAGTTTCGGGGGGCAGCGCTGCTGAAGGAAATCTGACGACCCCGATAGGTGCCTGATACTTGCAATTCAGAGGTTTCCATAGTAGCAGCGGGCTTAGAGTAGGACAGACCGAGGAAGTTGAGGGTCATGGTGATGTCTCCTGATTGGGCTTATGGACGCTTGTGTTAGTAGAAGCTTCAAGCCGTCCCACCAGGATTCCCTAAACTTGGACTATGTTTCTTGACACAAAATTTTGTGATCTCCGTCATCTTTGAACTACTTTGGAGATTTTCGGGGAAAAATTCACCCCCGGTTAAACGGTTGGTAAGGGCAAATGACTACTTGCCCTTACGTCGCCGGGTAGGATTATTTTCAGAAATCACCTAAGTGTCTGGCAGGGTGGGCACTGCCCACCCTGCTGTGTTTGATGGCTACAACCTAGACATTAGCCAGGTCACCTGTGGGCATCACCGCCATCATCGACTGCTGCATCAGGTCATTCCCCTGGGCATTGAGGGAATCACCCGTGCCAGCGGAGGCTTCAAAGAGCTGGATGTTCCGGAATTCCGTGGTGGCATTGGGATTGGAGATGTCGTGGTCATTGACAAAGGTGAGGTAGGCCATGTCGCCAGTAAAGTACTCACCCACGGGGATTTCATACTCCTGCCAACCGGAACCGGTGACGTAGTCGTTGAAATCCAAAACTCCCCATTTCTGGTCGCCCGCCAACTGGAAGGTGGTTTGGCGATCGCCCCGATCCACCATCAAGTTGGTATCCAGACCAATGCCGTGCACATCTCCCTTGCCATTGCTGCGGAATTCAACTTTGAGCATGGTTTCGGGAGTCACGGTATAGTCGATGGGAAGAGCCTTCCAACCGTTGCCGCTGATGCTGATCGCCGTTTGATCGGCGGAAATAGTGACCTTTGATTGCTGATCTTGAGAGCCACCATAGGATTTAATGGCGTCAATGGCAATGGTTTCATTCTTGCCGGACGAGGGCATAGCTGTGGCAGCCCCTGGTGAACCGTGATCCATAGCACCGTGATCCATGGCACCGTGATCCATGGCACCGTGGTCTGAAGCGTGGGAGGCATCTGTTTCAGGCACTTCGATAAAGACAGACTTCACTGCAGTGCCACCAGAAGTCGTTGGGGATTTGGCAGCGCTAACTGGGATGAAGTCAACGTAGTCAATTCGTGCCCATTCGCCCTGGTTAGCGATACCCGTGAATTCGAGGCGATCGCCCCTGGCAATGGTCCAATTCTGAGCAACGGTGCGAGATGTCAGAGTTTTATTGGTGACGCCACCGCTACCTAAATTCTGATCCAGCTTCCATTCCGCTGTCTTATTTCCAACTTTCAAGGAGAGGGATCCCTGGCCATCATTTTCATCGACGTAGCCAACAACGACTTTGTAGGTGCCCGACTGTCCCTGGAAGCTTGATGTCGCTTTGCCCTGCTTATTTCCTGTAGTGTACAGGCTAATGAGCTTTTTGCCTGATGCCTGGAACCTGTTCATCACTTCGTAGCCGTTCAAATCAAAGTCTTCTGCTTCAATCCGGAGAGAGCTACCGGTGCTGGGATTTGGACTAGGCGTGGGGGTCGGCGTCGGGGTGGGGGTCGGCGTCGGGGTGGGCGTCGGGGTGGGCGTCGGGGTGGGAGTCGGCGTTGGTGTTGGGGTGGGGGTCGGAGTCGGGGTGGGCGTGGGGGTCGGCGTTGGAGTCGGGGTGGGCGTCGGCGTTGGAGTCGGGGTGGGCGTCGGAGTCGGGGTGGGTTTAGTTCCGTTGTAAGTACCCAAGTTCTTAGCCCCAGAGGGGAGCATACTGTCGGGAACGTTGAGCCGCACCTCGATGGGAACGGCCTTGGTTACTCCGGTGGCGCGATCGCCAATTAGCTCTTCAACCACCAGATAGCGCGTCCCATCCTTATGGGTGTAAAAGCCTCCCTGGTCAGCAATCAAGTCTTTGATGGCGTCCCAGCTCCAGGTGCGGTTTGTAGAGTTACCACTACCATCCAGGTTGTTTAAGAAACCCACGGAACCCAGGCTATCCACCTTTGTTCCGGAAATAGTGATATCCAGGTCTTCCTGATTGCTGACGTTCAGATCAGCCTTAGCATCAACATTGAGCTGCAAGCGCCCCTGATTCAGATCCTTGCTGGATTTCACCAGATCAACCTGGGGGTTAAAGTTGGTAAATTTTTCGCCCGTAATATTCTTGAAGTTAACATCAACATAGGCAAATCGCCAATCGGAAGACTTGGTAAGCTTGTTGCCCGTGAAGAACTTGAGTTGGTCAACCCCCGTCTGAAATCCTTCAATATTGGCTTTGTTGATTACCATGTCAACGTTGTTGCTGCCAAACCTGACGCCAGTCTTGCCCTTCTTGGTATTATCAGAGGCAACCAGGTTGAGGTTTTTGAGGGTGTATTTGCCGGTATACTCCGTCCAGATGCCCAGGCTACCGATTTCCCAACCCTTAAAGCCATCCAGAACACTACGAACATCATGCCCTTGCTTGGGGTTTTCCTTAAAGACATAGAGGCCGATGCTAGAGCCAATGACTTCATTATTTCTAAAGTCATGAATCTGAGGATCGCCCGGATCTACCATTTTCATCCCTGGAAAGGCATCCGGAAACTCGGTGTTTTCTACCAATACGTCTTTTTGATCGGCACCCCGCAGGCTGTAGACAAAGCCTGCCTGCCTCGCATTGGCGGACACGTTTCCTTCATTACCAACCAGTCTTCCCTGGAACCAAAAACCAACGCCCGATTTGCCAGGATCGTGTTCTCCCTGGACATTGTTTTTTGGTAGGGTTCCCGTGCCTTCGTTTTTGATGGCAATATTATTTGTCCAGGTACCAATTTCATTTCCCGTTTCAGAAATGAAAGCCGACCCAAAGACGTCGTAGGCGGCATTGTTGTCCATAATGACGTGGCTATCATGGTGGACAAAGCCCAGGCCAGGGCTGCCCCACACCGAGCTACCTTGAATGACAGCCGCTTTGCCATTCGGATTATCCACACCGCTCCGGTGGAAGTGAACCGAGTACCGCCCAACGTGATTATTGACGTCATCGAGCGGCTTGGACTTGTCCGTTCGTCCCAGTTCCTGGAACTCGGCGTAGCGGACATCAACATCCGCTGAGTGCATGAACATCACATGCCCCCGCTGACGAATGGGGGAGTTGGGATTTTCGCTGGCAATCACCACGTTGCGGCTGAAGTTTGCGACGTAAGCTTTGTGGTCACCGCTGGGGGTGTCGTGGTTGTATTTCAACGCCTGTTCCAGCACCACCCGGTTGCCGCTGATGGATTTGATGGTGAGTTCTTCATCCTGGCTGCCCAACCACTGACGATTTTGATCGCCCAGGTATTCCGTTCCGGTGAGCACGATGCGATCGCCCGCTTTCCAGTTGGTCGGCACTTTCTCCAGAACCAGTTCGCGATCGCCCGCTTTGGCCGTCTGACTTACTTTGAGAAAGGTTGTTTTGTTTTCACCGTGCATGGAGACTTTGCCGTGGGAAATCAAACCCCGGCTGAGCTGCTCCGGATCCCACTTCAGGTCAATGGGGCCATTGTCAGCAATGATCAATTTGGCCTTGACGTTACCTTGAATGGGCTGGCTTTTTGTTCCCATCGTCAACTGACCTCCGGGGTCGACGACGAATGTATCGACCACCATCTGGGTGTTGCGGTTGTGGGAAAAAGACATTGCGCCATCCACACGGACAATATCCAGGCGGGCGCTGCTTTCATTGTCATACGTCACCGAAACCCCTTTCGGGATCAGCACCTTGGCATCATTGCCGGGAATTTTGCCCCCCTGCCAGGTGGACGCATCAAACCAGGAGCCACTCTTCACTGCCCGGTGGGTGGCGTTTTGGTGGGGCAGCAAGTTGAGCATCGCCATGTGGTCTTTTTGCTTGGATGGGTCACCAGCATGTTGATTATTGTGTTGCATATCCATCACGTCAGTCATCTCCTAGATATATTTAGATTGAGGCTGTCATTACGACAGCCAGATGTGATGGCAGGATGCACCAGACGCCTGCAACGGATGTAAGCGTCCCACTGTTAAATACAGCATGATCTTTCAGGAAGAAAGGGCGAGGGTGAAGCAAACGTGCTGTCCCCCAGTCCAAAAGAATGCTGACTAAGCCTCTCAAGAACCCTGAACCCATTTGGTTCGGGGATGCGGTTAAGGGGTGAAATAGGAATCAATTAACTAAGATTCAAGACTCAACCTTACCCATGTGCTTCATGAGGTAAGAGTAACTCCACCAATAAGGGGGCAGGTGGCGATGCAATCAAATAGCTATAACGTCGGCAAGGGCCAAGGTAGACGACAACCAATACAGCTATTCATCAGGGTTACTCTTGGTAAAGAACGCTAGTTATGGGGGCTAATGAGACTCCCAGACCAGGTTTTTGGGGATGGGTCTATGTTGAGCATTACTCTTTATCAATGGCTTGACCTTAACCAGCTTAACTACAAAGTAAGGACTGCAGCGATCGCTGTTTGTTCCCAGGCGAATGAAAAGACGTAAAACTTTTGAGATGCCATCACTCCCGCTTAACGCAAGTAAGTAGAACTGCATTGAAAAACGAAGGTTAGAAAACCGGTGGGGCGCTCCCCCGGTTTTCTAGGCGGAGGAGTACCCACCCGTTGGACAGTGGAAAGCTGGGGATAGCGCCGGGGATGCTCCCAGAGGATGTCACAATGATGGAGATATAGCCCTACGGGCTAAGGTTTGAGTGTGGAACCCCTGCGACGCGGGGATTCGACACCTCTTGAATGTCCTAACGCGAAAGCGTAACGCCATAAGACCGCAGGGTCATGATTTCATTACTGATTAAGTAGGTCTTAGCAGATTTACAGAGAAAAATTTACCCTCGGTTGAACCTTTGGTAAGGGCAAATGGCCATTTGCCCCTGCGTCATCCGGTAGGATCATTCTCAAAAATCTCTTAACTAATGGATGTTGTGCAGATGGATGTGGTGCAACCTGATCGTTCACTTGCGTTATCGCCCATGGGATGCGGCACCTGGGCCTGGGGAAATCGCCTGCTGTGGGGCTACCGAGAAGAAATGGACGGGCAGCTCCAGCAGGTTTTTGATGAGTGTGTGAGCCATGGCGTGACCCTGTTTGATACGGGCGATTCCTACGGTACTGGACGGCTCAATGGCCAGAGCGAGAAACTCTTGGGGCGCTTTGCCCAAGCCTATGAAGGAAAAAACAAAGGGCAGATTTGCATTGCTACGAAGCTAGCACCCTATCCCTGGCGGCTCACCCACCGCTCGATGGTGGCGGCAGGGCAGGCATCGGCGGCCCGTTTAGGCCGTCCCATCGATTTAGTGCAGATGCACTGGTCTACAGCCAACTATGCTCCCTGGCAGGAATGGCCCCTCCTGGAGGGGCTGGCCGACCTTTACGAACGGGGGCTGGTAAAGGCGGTGGGGCTGTCAAACTACGGCCCAAAGCGGCTCAAGAAGGTACACCAGTTTTTTGCTGAACGGGGAATGGCGATCGCCACGCTCCAGGTGCAGTATTCCCTCCTTTCCACCTATCCCATCACCGAATTGGGATTAAAAGAGGTCTGTGATGAATTGGGCATCCGGCTGATTGCCTACAGCCCCCTCTGCCTGGGTTTGCTGACGGGTAAGTATGACTCTACCCAGACGCTACCGTCGGGGCTGCGTAACCTGCTGTTTCGCCAGATCCTGCCTGCCGCCAAGCCAGTGTTAGACTGTCTGCGGGCGATCGCCACCTCCCGCCACAAAACCATGGCCCAGGTGGCGCTGAACTGGTGCATTGGCAAGGGAACCATTCCCATCCCCGGTGCCAAAACCCGTGAACAGGCGCAGCAAAATCTGGGTGCCGTGGGTTGGGCCTTAGATGGAGGGGAACTGGCGGCCCTGGATGCGGCGGCAGCCAGCCTGAACAAAACTATGGTGCAGAATATTTTTCAAACCCGCTGAGTCTCAGTCTTCAGCGCCTGTTGCGCCGTTTGGGCAAGGTGCAGCAGCGCTGTCGCATTGGGCGGGGCACCGTCGCCATCGCCCCGCAGCCACAAAAGATACTCAATATTACCCGCTGGCCCCACCAGGGGCGACCAGGTGAGGCCCTGATAGTGCCAGCCGAGGGGTTGGGCGGCGGCCAGAACCGTGGCGATCGCCCCCGCCTGATCTGCTGCTTCCCGCACCACCCCTTTCTTTCCAATTTTGTCTTTGCCCACCTCAAACTGGGGCTTGACCAGCAGCACCACCTCCCGAGGCGGGGTCAGCAGTGCCCAGAGGGCGGGCAGCACCTTCGCCAGGGAAATGAAGGATACGTCCACCACTCCCAGGTCGGCGTCAGGAGGCTGGTCGCCATAGAGCTGGTCGGGGGTGAGGTGGCGCAGGTTGGTGCGCTCCCGCAATACCACACGGGGGTCTTGCCGCAGCTTCCAGGCCACCTGCCCATAGCCCACGTCAATGCCGTATACCTTTTGGGCACCGGCCTGCAGCAGGCAGTCGGTAAAGCCTCCGGTGGAGATGCCCCCATCCAAACCAATTCGGTCGGTTACAGAAATGGTAAATTCGGCGAGGGCCTTGGCCAGCTTTTCGCCGCCCCTGGAGACGTAGGGCGATCGCGCCTTCACCTGTACCACCGCATCCGGCTCTACTTCCGTCCCAGGCTTGTCAATCACCTGCTGATTGACCATCACTTCCCCCGCCCGAATCAGCCGTTGGGCCTGCTGACGGGATGGACACAAAGCTAAATCAACCAGGAGCAAATCGAGGCGCTGTTTGGGCAAGGCGGGCTAGGCATGGGTCAAAACTGAGCTGATCCCAGTGTAAACCCTGGAGCGGGAAGAGCTGGAGAAGTCTCGTCGAATTTTCGGAGGTCGCAGGCGACAGAATGAAGTACCGTCAATCTACGGCCCCATCGATAAGAAATTAATGAAATAAGCCCGGCAGGTGGGTGTACCCACCGGGGGAAGGTCAAACACTGTCACTAATTAAGATTTCTCGCGGCACAGGGCGCATCCGGACATCCCTGGAACATCCCCCAGTGGGTCGTCTTATTTGTAACCGACCCTGGCCATTGGCTTTCTATCCATTCGTTGCTTCATCAGGTTGTATCTCTATGCACAACTGGCGATCGCCCTTTCCTGTTGTCTCCGGTCCTTCCAGGTTCCGCTCCCGGTTTGGGGGGCAACGATGGCTCTGGCGTTTGAGTCTGAGCGGCGGGGCGATCGCCCTTTCTGCCTGTGGGGCTGGCTGGGGGCAGCAGCTCACCCAATTCAGTGCCGATCGGCCCAATGAAATTACCGTAGTGAGCTTCAATGTGGAGTCGGGGGGAGCCGACCCCACCACCATCGCCCGCCAGCACATTGCCCCCGTGCGGGGAGCCGATCTCTGGGGCTTTTCGGAGGTGCAGAATCAGGCGTGGCTGGATGCCCTGGATCGGGGAGCGGAGGCGGGGGAGCGGGCTGACTTTGAGACAATTCTGGGCACAACGGGGGAGGGCGATCGCCTCGCCATTGTCTACAACACCAAACGGCTGGAGGTGGTGGGCACCACGGAGCTGCATGAGCTGAGCTTCGACGGAGCCGTGCGGGCACCCCTGGTGGCCCACCTGCGGGTGCGGGACAGCCAGCAGGATCTGTTGTTTATGGTGAATCACCTGTATCGGTCGGAGGGCGATCGCCGCCACCAGCAGGCCCAGTTCCTCAACCGCTGGGCACAGGCCCAAACCCTGCCCATCATCGCCGTTGGGGACTATAACTTTGACTTCGACGTGACCCAGGGTGACCAGGGACAGCGGGATGCAGGCTATGATTTAATGACTCAAGGAGGCGTGTTTCGGTGGGTGCGGCCCCAGACGCTCACGGCAACTTTCTGTAGTAGCCGCTACGATAGCATCCTGGATTTTATTTTCGTTGCCCACGATGCGACGGCCTGGTCGGTGCGATCGTCCGAGGTTCTATACGCTGATGCCGGGACGGGCTATTGTCCCGACACCCCTGCGACCAGCGACCATCGGCCCGTCATGGCCACCTTTGAGATTCCCCGGTAGAACACTCTCCTACGGTGATTTGCCACCCCGCCCACTCCACCGATTGATAAGCGACCTATGCATAACTTTTTACCCATTGCCTATTTCCAAAACCAGTTTGTGCCCTTTGCTGAGGCGAATATCTCCATCGCCACCCATGCCCTCCACTACGGTACGGGGGCCTTCGGCGGCCTGCGCGGTCTCCCCGATCCCCAAAACCCTGATCAGGCGCTGCTGTTTCGCCTCGATCGCCACTGTCAGCGCCTCAGCAACAGCGCCCGCTATCTGCACTACGACCTGCCCGCCGATAAGATTCAGGCTGTTATCACGGAATTCGTGGTGCAAAACAAGCCCTCTACCTCGTTCTACATCCGTCCGTTCGTTTATACATCGGACCTGGGCATTGCCCCCCGCCTCCACAACGTAGAGAAAAACTTCTTCGTCTACGGCCTGGAGCTGGGAGATTACCTTTCCCCCGAGGGAGTCAGTTGCCGCATTAGCTCCTGGTATCGCCAGGAGGATCGCAGCCTGCCGCTACGGGGCAAAATCAGCGGCGCTTATATCACCTCTTCCCTGGCGAAAACCGAGGCGGTGGATGCGGGCTTTGATGAAGCTATTTTGATGAACTCCCAGGGCAAGGTGAGTGAAGCCACGGGGATGAATATTTTTATGGTGCGCAGCGGCAAGCTGATTACGCCGGGGTACGAGCAGGACATTCTGGAGGGGATCACGCGGGACAGCGTGCTGGCGATCGCCCACGCCCTCAACATCCCCGTGGTGGAGCGGCCCATCGACAAGTCGGAACTGTTTGTGGCAGATGAGGTGTTTCTCAGCGGCACGGCGGCCAAAGTGACCCCGGTCAAGCGCATCGAGAACTACAACCTGCCCACCGAGCGGCCCATCACCGACCAGTTGCGCACCAGGCTCACGGCCATTACCGAAAATCGTGACCCCGACTTTGCCGACTGGATTACCGTGGTGCCCCTCCAGCGCTAGGCTGCTGGAGCTGGGCCATGCCCTGCTGGTAGGTCCGGTCGAATAGGGCCTCCAGACCGGCGTGGGTGCCGCGAATTTGGTCGATGACCTGCTTGCCCCAGTCGAAATAGTTGCGCTGCCGCTCCAGGGGCCAGTCGGTGGGGGGCGTGACCATCACGTCCCGCAGGTTGGAGATTTTGTCGGCCAGTTTCACGAGGCGGGCGCGATCGCTCAGTTCTGGCGCATGCTCTACCTGCCGCTGCTTGCGCACTTCCTTAGGCAGGCTCTTGTCGTCCGTGACTTCGGCTACCACCTGACGGACGGCGCTGCCAAATTCCCGCTCCAGTTCCTCAAAGGTGGTGTCGGTATCTTCCACGGTGTCGTGGAGCAGGGCGGCAACAATCACCACCTCATCCCGCACCTCGGCCTCGGACCAGAGCAGGTTGGCCAGTTCGATGGGATGATTGATGTAGGGCGCGGCATCGGCCCCTTTGCGGCGCTGGTCGCGGTGTTTGCGGGCGGCAAACTGGGCGGCTTTGAGAATCAGTCCAGTGGTTTCAGTGAGCATGGTTCGTTGAGTGGCTTGTGGTGGATGTCTACCGGGTTGAGTATCGGGTCTATGGTCGGCCCCTGCGGCGATCGCTCGTTACCCATCATGGAACATGGCGGGTGCGCCGGGGAATCATCGTGCGGTTGATTGACGCCGAGGGGCGATGGGGTTTGGGGGAGATTGCCCCCCTGCCCGATTTTGGTAGCGAAACGCTGGAGGCGGCGATCGCCTTCTGCCAGTCCTTACCTGCTCGGATTTCTGGAGAAGCGATTGGGGCCATTCCCGCCACCCTGCCCGCCACCCAGTTTGGCTTTGAGTCGGCCCTGGCCATGCAGCATTCCCCCCGGCCTGAAGTTTCCCAAATAGATTTCCCAGCAGGGGCGATCGCCTATCTCCTCCCCACAGGAAAAGCCGCCCTCACCCACTGGCAGACCGCCTGGGAAGGGGGATCTCGAACGATGAAATGGAAAATCGGCGTCACTGAGATGGAGCAGGAACTCCGGTGGCTGGCGGATCTGGTGGAACAGTTGCCCGCTAACGTGCGCCTGCGCCTGGACGCTAACGGCGGGCTGACCAAGGATCAGGCTCAGCGGTGGCTGGCGGCGTGCGATGCCTACTCCGCCGCTCACGCCCAGATTGAATTTCTTGAACAGCCGCTGCCGCCCGCCCAGTTTGACCTGATGTTGACCCTAAGCCAGCGCTACCGGACTCCCGTGGCGTTGGATGAGTCTGTAGCCAATCTTCAGCAGCTCCAGAAGTGTTATGAACGAGGCTGGCGGGGACCAGTGGTGATCAAGGCGGCGATCGCCGGATTTCCCTCCCAGCTCCTGACCTTCTGCCGCACCCATGCGGTTGATGTGGTCTGGTCGTCGGTGCTGGAAACGGCGATCGCCCAGCGCTACATCTTCGACCACCTGATGCCAGCCCTGCCCCAGTGCCGTCGGGCCATTGGCTTTGGGGTAAATCACTGGTTTGCTCCGTCTGCACTAGATGTCTACCCCGCTGCCGCTGATGAGTTATGGGAGAGATTGTCTGCCTGATGCTGCTGCCGTCAGATTTACTTGAACGTTTTCCGACCGATTGGTTGGTCGGGGAGGGGGGGGAGCAGTTGGCAATCGCCTTCCAGCAGCGAACGGCCCAGCTATCCCGCTGGGGTACGCCCACCGTCCTGGTTGCCGAAGCCGATCCGGTGCGCTTTCTGGCGGGATTTTTAGCCGCCTGCGCCGCTGGTTGTCCGGTGGCTTTGGGCAACCCCACCTGGGGGCGATCGGAGCGGCGGCAAGCGTTGGCGCTGGTGCGCCCGGACCTAATTTGGACGGATGAAGACTGGCCCAACGTCGAACCTCAGAGCAGCCGCCTACCGTCCCGTCCTGAGCCGGGGTGGATGCTCATTCCTACGGGGGGATCGTCGGGGCAACTGCGGTTTGCTATTCACACCTGGGAGACGCTGATGGCGTCTGTGGCGGGCTTTCGCCAGCACTTTGGGGTGGAGCG